>JAYZVO010000087.1:0-19430 GCA_036155555.1 Myxococcota bacterium | reverse complement strand
CTCGCCCACGAGCCGTTTAAACCCCCGCGCTACACACAAAAAACCGGGGGCGTCGTCTTCGCCCCCCAACTCCCCACGCCCTCTTTTGTTCTCACGCCAGGAGCTGGCGATCACTTCTTCTCGGTCGGCGCCACCATCCCGAGGTGCTTCATCAAGAAGGCGTAGGTGTCCACATCAGAGGCCACCCACTTCTTGACCATATCACCGCCGCCATGCCCTGCGTTCTCCTCGATGCGAAGGAGCAGTGGCTCGCCATCGCGATCGACGTGCTGGAGCGCTGCCGCCATCTTGCGCGCGTGCAGCGGGTCGACGCGATCATCGCTGTCTGCCGACAGGAACAACGTCGCCGGGTAATCCACCCCTTCCTTGACGTTGTGGTATGGCGAGTAGGCGTGCAACACCTCGAACTGCGCGGGGTCATCGGCCGAGCCGTACTCTGGAATCCAGGTCTTGCCGCTGCCATGCAGGTGGTATCGCACCATGTCGAGCAATGGCACCGCGCAAATCACCGCCTCGAAGAGGTCGGGGCGCTGCGTCATCGCCGCGCCTACCAGCAGACCTCCGTTGGAGCCTCCGCGGATCGCGAGCTTGTCGCTCTTGGTGTAACCCTTCTCGATCAAAAACTCTGCGGCGGCGATGTAGTCGTCGAAGACGTTCTGCTTCTCGAGCAACATGCCTGCCTTGTGCCACGACTCGCCATACTCACCGCCGCCGCGAAGGTTCGCCACAGCATAACCGCCACCAGCCTCGAGCCAGGGGTAGATGCTCGCGCGGAAGTACGGGCTCATGCTCACGTTAAAGCCGCCATAGCCATACAGAATAAATGGCGTCGAGCCGTCGAGCTCGATGTCCTTGCGATGCACCACGAACATCGTCACGTCCGTGCCATCCTTGGACTTGTAGGTGACTTGCTCGACCTTGTAGGGAGATGGATCGATGGGCACCTCGATCTTTGCCCAGAGCTCGCTCTCGCCCGTGTCGACGTTGGTCTTGTAAATCTGGTTGGGCGTGGTGAACGAGGTGAACGTGTAGAACGCCTCCGCCTTGTCTGGCTCGCCCGACATGCCGCCAGTGGCGCCGATACCCGGCAGCGCGACCTCGCGAATGAACTTCCCGTCGAGGTCATGGATCTTGATCTGGTTGTACGCCTTGTCCATGTAGGTCAACACGAGCTTGTTGCCCACGACCTGGACGTTCTCCAGCACCGCCTTGTCCGACTCCGCGACGATCACCTCGGCCTTCTCGAGCGAAGGATCACTCATGCTGACCTTGAGGAGCTTGTAGTTTGGCGCCTCGTGATTGGTGTGAATGTAGAGATGATCCTTCCACACGGTGGTGTCGAACTTGGCCTCGATCCCCTTGGTGATCGGAATCCACTTGTCGTCATGCTTCCCATCGAGCGGACGGTAGGAGATGTCGGTGGCGTTCCAGCCATGCTGCGCGTAGTTGAGCAGGTACTTCCCATCGTGCGAGACGCCCGCGCCGATAAACATCTGCGGGTTGCCAGACTTCTCGATGATGACAGGATCTTTTGCAGGGTCGGAGCCGAGCTTGTGGTAGCGCACCTCGGCATAACCAGGACGCTCCTTGACCGGGATCGACTCGTCGGTCGGCAGGTACGTGTAATAGAACCCGCTGTTGTCAGGCATCCACGAAGGCCACGCGTATTTGGCGCCCTCGATCACGTCGACCTTGGAGGTCTCGCCAGTCTCGACCGTCATCAGATAAAGGGTCGCCTCGTCAGCGTTGTTCTCCTTGAGCTTGTAAGCGACGAGCTTGCCATCATCCGATGGGAAGATGCCGCCGAGCGAGACGCTCCCATCCTCGCTCAAGGTGTTCGGGTCGATCAGGACCTTCTCCTCTCCATCATGCCCATCCTTCCAGTAGACGACATACTTCTCCTGCTTCGCGCTGCGGCGATACAGGAAGAAGCGATCCCCTTTACGTCGCGGCGTGCCCACGGCGTCGATGTAATAGAGGTCGGTGAAGCGCTTCTCTAGCCAGTCGCGCGAGGGGAGCGCCTCGATGTATACGCGGGTGAAGTCATCCTGGGTCTTCATCCAGGTCTTGACCTCCTCGCTCTCTGCATCTTCGAGCCAACGGTACGGGTCCGCGACCTCCACGCCGTGGATCGTGTCGACGACATCCTCTCGCCGAGTCTCCGGGTAGCTCATCTTGACCTCTTGCTTTGTTTCCTGTGTGACTTGTTCGTCAGGTTGCTTACCGCCCGTGCAGGCAGGTGCAAACGCTGTGACCACGAGCCCGAGCGCCGCGAGCGCGACGAGCTTGTTATTTGGATAAGACATATGCGCCTCTGTGGCTCTGGGATGCGCGATGGCAAAGTCGGGGCGCCCTGGAAAAAGGAGTCCGCGAGCGCCGTGGCAGTAGGAGGGGAGATCCTTACCACAGACGCTTTGATTTGTGAGGGTTTGTTTTGTGTTGGCGCGAACCACGCCCCCCGCAAACGGCGCCTGCCATCATGCACCACTGTGTTTGCTTTGGGCCACAGTGCCATGGCGAAGGTGAGACGGCGCGTTTGCTGCCCTCCATTTCGCGCGACGCGCTGCGTCCGACCTGTCGGTCGAATAGCTCGAAGAACAAGCGAAATAGGGGGCAAACTCGCGCTTCGACTCGAGGTTGGATGTTCACGATGGCAGGCGCCGGAAGTTCAACACCACTCGCGGCAGAGACCGTTGTAAACGGGCACGGGCGCCGGCATCGCGAGGCGGCCACGCGCTGCGGCGCGTCGCGAGAGCTCCTCGTCGAGCATCCTTGGCGACACCGCCAGAAACTCCAGGTTCTCCAGATGTTCGCTCCCTGCGGCGGCGAGCAGGTCATCCTTGTGCGCGCGCTCGCCGTCAACCTCGAGCACGCGCAATGAGGGGAGCGCCTCGGAGTGAATCAACCTCCCGAGCGCGCTCAGTCCCGCGTTGTGCGAGAGGCGCAAGACCTGACATGAGAGCGGCTTTGGCGTCCTTCCGAGCGCTTCGACAATGGGCGATGGGAGGTTGCAACGCACGAGGCTCAAGCCCGTGAGGTGATTGATGCTCGCGCGCCTGGCGAGCCGGAGGCCGCCTTGCGCGCCGAGCGCGTTGTGATCCAGGCACAGGACGCGGATGCGCTCGAAGAGCGCCCCCTGGGTCATCACGTCGAGGTGCCTCGCGGTGAGGTTATTGCGCCCGAGATCGAGCGCGACGAGCGAGACGAGCGTCTCGCTGCTCATCAACACATCGATGGCATCGCCCGAGAGGTGCAACCCCTCGAGTGAGAGCGACTCCAGCTTTGGCAGCGCGTCTGTGCGCGCGAGCAAACGCACGCCCTCGCCGCCAATGGCTGTATCACTCAGGTCGAGCGAGCGCAGGTGCGGCGCGGGCGCCTCCTCTCCCTCGAAGAGGTGGTTCATGCCACGCCAACCGATCTTGTTGCCGCGAAGGATGAGTCCTGTGATGTGGCGCATCACAGGAGACTTCGCCAGCGTCCACATGTCTTCGTTCTTGAGCTCCATGCCCGTGGTGTCGAGCACGCGGACCATCTCGACAAAGGGGAGCGAGGCGCCTCGCACGAGCCCATCCCGCCATCGCAAGGGCGTCGTGCGCATCGAGTCGGGCCATTCATCGAGGTGAGAAAGGATATAGGGGAGGAGATCTTCCTCGAAACCAGGACGTCGCCAATCCTCGGAGACGAGCTGGCAGAGCTCCTCCCAATTGGACTCGGACGGCTGGCGTTGAAGGATGCTGCGAACCTCTCCAAACATACACACTCCACTGTTACGGGATGCGCCGAGCGCGAGGCTCGGCGCGAACGGATGGTAGCACATCGGGCATCTTGAAAGGGACGAAGTGTGGACCTCATTCCCGGCGAGGGCTTTTTTCTCTGGTGTGTTCTCGCCGCTGTTCTTCGCGAGCAGGCTTGCGGCTGACACTACGTTCAGTATGTTTGATGCGTGCGGCGAGGAGAGGATGTCCACGACCTCTCCTCGCCGCACAGTTTTCCACAGTCAATGGCTTGGTTTTCCACAACTTGCCGCTGTTTTTGGAGCGTTCATGGACGAGGATACACCGCTCGACGAACTCGAGGTCTTGCTGCTCGATTGTCAGGCTTCGGGTGCTTCTCCCAAACATGGCGAGATCATCGACGTCGCCTGGAGCTTGACGAGCGCGAGCCAGATCAGGGCTCGGCGGATGGCTGTCGAAGGGACCCTCGTGGCGCTCGAGCAACAAACACGCGTCCCACGTCGTGTCAAACAGCTCACGGGCATTTCGACGAAGATGCTCGCGGATGCTCCAACGCCTGCCGAGGTCGCCGCAGATCTTGGCGAGCTGCTTCGCTCGCTCGAGACACCCGTGGTTCCTGTCGCTCACTACGCGAGGTTCGAGCGCCCGTTTATTCATGGCTTGCTCGAGCGCGTCGGGTTGGAGGAGCAGCTGGAGGATTACCTCTGCACTCACGCCATCGCGCAGCGCCTGATGCCCGGACTTCCCAGGCGAGGATTGCGCGCCATCGCCGGTTATTTTGGCGAGATGCTCCCGGAGGAAAAGCGCGCCGAGGTGCATGTGCTGGCGACCGCTGTCATCTGGCGCGAGATCGTCGAGCTGTTGATGGAGGAGGAAGAGGTCGCCACACTCGGTGAGCTGCGCGTCTGGTTAAAGACGCGCGAGGTCGACCGCAGCGCGCGGCGAGAGTTCCCGCTCGCGCGCGAGACTCGCCTCGGGCTGCCTGTGACTCCAGGCGTCTACAAAATGCTCAACCGCAAGGGAGAGGTCCTGTATGTGGGCAAGGCGACCTCGCTCAAGCAACGCGTGAACAGTTACTTTCGCGGCAAGAAAGGGGGCGGTTACAGAAAGCTCGAGATGGCCACGCAGGTTTGGGATCTCGGCATCATGGAGACGATCACGCCGCTCGAGGCGGCGCTCCTCGAGAGCGACGAGATCAAGCGCCACGCGCCTCCCTACAACAAGCAACTCCGCCGTAAGGATCGCGAGGTCTGGTTTAGCTCCACTGAAGATCTGACCGAAGCATCCACCACACCTTCTCCCATCTTTGACCTCGGGCCGTTCGGTTCTCCGCTGACGCTCGAGGCGTTGCGCATGTTGATCTGGTCGCTCGATGAAGATGTCGCCGTGCTCGAGCTCTTTCACACGCTCGAAGACACCGACCTCTACCTCGAAGGGCTCGCGCTCTTGCGTGAGCGTCGCGCGGCGAGAATTCCAACCATTGGCGCGCCCTCGCCGCAGGATTTGCTCGCGCTCGGCGAGGAGATCTGGCTGGAGTATCTCGCATCCCTCGATGAGAAGGCGCTCGAGGATGGGCGCGAGGAAGAGGTCGAAGAGGAGGACGAGGCCGAGGTGATAGAGGAGGAAGAGGATTGGACACCGGAAGGTGTTTGCCTTGCCCTCGAGCGCTTGATAAGCCGCGTCGCGCGCTACGCGCGCCGCGGCGCGTTCATGCTCGAGCTCTTCGACGCCACGGTGTGTTGGCAACCTCCGCACTTTCCCACGCGCCCCAAACGCGTGCTCGTGATGGAGGCTGGCGAGGTGCTCGAGGCGCGTGATTTGCAGGATGGCGAGGTGCTCGCGGCGACCTCGGGCGAGCAACGCCATCCGCTCGAGCGTCGCATCCTCGTGGCCGACGTGGATGTCTATGATCGCCTCTCGGTGTTGCTCACGGAGCTGCGCAGGATCGCAAAGGATGCGACCGAAATGACGCTCCTTTTGCCCGGCGAGCAGCCGATGGATGGTGCCGCTCTCGCCGCGCGGTTGCGCATGATATGAATCGATGCGCTGGTCGTTTGCATGGCTCTGTTTTATAACGGTGAGGCTTGCAAAGAAACGTGCGCGGTCGCCAGAGGCGACCGCTCCTTGATGGCGGGAGAGAGGATGCTCACCCTCGATATGATGCAAAACATCGAGCTGACGCGGGTGCCCTGGGGGCAGATTTGTACCGCGGCGGCTTTTCTGATGCCAAACTACAACCTGCCAGGAAGACAGGTCGAGATCACCATCGAGGGCGCCGACCGCATCCCCGAGACAGGGCGCGTGATCCTGGCGATGAACCACACCGACCGCTTTAACTACTGGCCATTGCAGTACCGGTTGTGGCGCCGTGAGGAGAGCATCTACACGGCGACCTGGGTCAAGGGGAAGTACTTCAACAACCCCATCATGGCTAAATTCATGGCCGCCACGAACAACATCCCCACGCCATCGCGCGGGTATCTGATCACGGCGGACGCGGCCAATGTGTTGGGGAGACCTCCTGCGAGCGAGACCTACAGGTTGATCCGCGACGCGCTCGATGCGCCCGAGCGTGACATGGACGCGCTGCGCGCGCGGGCAAAAGATGAGAACATCCTCGAGGAGTTCGAGGCGCTGCTCACGACGCCACGCGATATGTTGGGGCGCCGCTTTCAGCCCGATCGAGAGGACTTCTTCCTCGCCATGCACCTGCTCTTTTCTGCGATGATGGACGCGTTCGTCTCGCTCAACGATCGCGCCTTCGCGTTGGGGCACAAGGTGATCGTCTTCCCCGAAGGCACGCGCTCGCTAAAGCTGGCCAAGGGGCGCCCAGGTCTCGCGCAGATGGCGCTCAAGATGGGCGCGACGATCGTGCCGATCGGGTGCAATGGGAGCGATGATATCTACCCCGGTGATTCTCCTGTGGCGCTCCCTGGTCATGTGACCTACCGCGTCGGCGAGCCGCTCACGCCTGAAGGCGCGCTCGCCGAGTTCCAGCTCGACCAGGACTTCACGCCGTTCACGCAGGAGGCCGAGCGCGCTCATGGTGATGTCTTTGCCGCCGTGACCGATTTACTCATGGCGCGACTCGCCGAGCTGCTCGACGAGCGTTACCTCGCGGGCGGCGAGGGAGAGACCACCGAGGTCAAAGGCGCCGACCGATTCCTCTAAACGCGCTGTATGTGTCTCCTCTTCATCTTCTCGTATCGCAACGCTTGATGGCTTCTTCCCCTTCTACGGTAAGGGCGATCCCCACCAGAATTTCGGGGGCGCTAGAACGCTCGTATGCCTCCAGGCGTGCGCGCGTCGCGGTGTGTCTGTTCATCGCGAGCGTCCTGTTTGGATGCGAGCGCGAGAAGACACCCTCGCGACCGGCAACCGAACAGGGCGATATGGGCTTTATGGCTTACCACGCCGATGCCGGAGGGGTGGCGAGCGAGGATCTCGGGGCCGAGCCTGAGATCGACGAGCCCGATCCACTCGGCGTTCAGCGCTACACGATCACCATGGGCGAGGATCATATCCTGCTCTCGAGCGGCAAGGGGGGGCTGGTCAATCTGTTTCCGACCTTGCTCGTGATCGAGGATGGAATGCTCCCGCGCGAGCTCCCGTTCGGCACGCCGAGCCTGTCCACACGCGAGGGTGGTTTCTGGACGATCCGGGCAGAGGCCAGAGTGGGAGAGGCCACCTATACATGGGTTGTTCACGGCGGCCCGGCGGCTTACGAGGTGGTCACGGAGCTCGAGGAGCGCACCATCTCGGGGAGTCCAGGCCCTGCGGTAACGCTCCGGTTAAAGGGGCTCGCGCCCATCGAACGACTGGTCACACGCGTGGCATCCTGGCGCCGCGTCGAGCGCGGCGCGCAAACCATCGCCGCGCGTTTTGTCTCGGAGGATGGGCACGCCAGCCTGCGCTCTTCGAGCGTGCGTTTTCTCTCTGTGGGGGCGCGCAGCGTGGAGATGACGCTTCGCCCACGTGGGTGTAAGGCGCTCGAGCAGCAGAACACGTGGCGGCTGCGTTGGCGGCTCGGGCAGCGCCCCTTGCCCACAGCAAGCGCCAAGGATCACGTCTGCTCCAGGCCCGTCAACTTCGAGCTCCTCGAGACCGGGCATGTCATCGCTGCGCTGCCCGAGCATGAAGCCTCGACAAGCCATAAGCTCAGGCTCCCTCCTGCGGTACGCCGGGTGCGCGTGGATGGCCAGGATGTCGAGGTCATCTTCCCCACGCGCGAGGAGCCCTTGCCCGGGATCGAGCTCGACCTCGGCCAGGGGGAGCGCCGGGTGCTCGATCTGCGCGCCGAGGATGGATCGCGCGTCTTCACGCCCGCGCCCGTGGAGTTGGTGCTCCGCGTGGCGAACGGGGAGGAATAGGGGAAAGCCCCATTTCTTCCTTGTCATCAGGGGGTTGCATGAATATATAACGCATTGCGTCATAAAGTTGTTGATCGTGATACGTCCAGAGTTCTCGAGCCTTGCGTGGAGGCATGGCGAGGGGCACATCCAACGCGAGCGCGGTGAACGGGAACATCCTGGACGTTTAGTCGACAGGAGGGCCAAACTCCGCGAGAATGGATGGCTGGCAGGCGGCGCGACCGATCGTCATGATCATTGAGATGGAAAAGCACGAGGTTTCCAAATGGGTGTGCAAGTTCGTGGTGGCCAGAAGGAAGGCAAGGAGCGCCAGGCGTTCATGAAGCGCTTGTTGCGCGATGTGCGAGCGCTCGAGATGATGCTCGGCAACGGCATGATCGAGTCGGGTGTGCGGCGCATCGGCGCCGAGCAGGAGCTCTTTTTGGTGAACAACGCCTACCGCCCTGCGTGCAAGGCGACCGAGGTGTTGGCCGAGATCAATGATCCGCTCTACGAGCACGAGCTCGGGCTCTACAACCTCGAGTTTAGCGTCGAGCCGTTGATGTTTGGCGGCAAGTGCCTGAGCCAGATGGAAGAGCAGCTCGTCAAGAGCATGGCAGTTGTCCGCGAGGCAGCCGCCCGCGTCGGCGTGCGCCCTGTGATGACCGGCATCCTCCCGACCATCGAGAAGTCCGACCTCGGGCTCCATAACCAGACGCCCAACCCGCGCTACAGGTTGCTCAATGACACCTTGAGCGAGCTTCGCGGCAACGCTTACGAGATCAACATCCGCGGCGCTGACGAGATCATCGTGACCCACGATGATGTGATGCTCGAGTCCGCCAACACGAGCTTCCAGGTCCACTTCCAGGTCGGTCCCGAGGAGTTCTCCAAGCTCTACAACGTCGCCCAGGCTGTCTGCGCGCCGGTGCTCTCCGCGGCGACCAACTCGCCGCTGCTCTTTGGTCGCCGCCTCTGGCGAGAGACGCGCATCGCGCTCTTCCAGCAGTCTGTCGACACGCGCGCCTCGGGTCACCACATGCGCGACATCCAGCCGCGCGTCAGCTTCGGTGAGAACTGGGTGCAGGAGTCCGTGCTCGACATCATCCGCGAGGACATCGCGCGCTTTCGCGTTCTGTTCGCCGCAGAGCTCGACGACCGCGATCCGCTCGAGGCGATCGCTGATGGCGAGGTCCCGGGGCTCGGCGCATTCCGTCTTCACAACTCGACGATCTATCGCTGGAACAGGCCATGCTACGGGATCAACCCCGGCGAGAGCATGGCCCACCTGCGCATCGAGAACCGCGTCCTCCCCGCTGGCCCCACGCCTCGCGATGAGGTCGCGAACGCGGCGTTCTGGTTCGGGTTGATGAGCGGCGTGCTCGAAGAGTATGGCGACATCACAAAGCATATGGACTTCGACGACGCGCGCGCCAACTTCGTCGCCGCCGCGCGCCACGGCCTGAGCGCTCCGATCACCTGGGTCGAAGGGAGCGCGCTGCCCGCGCACGAGCTCATCCAGAAGACGCTCCTCCCACTCGCGAAGGAGGGGCTCAAGCGCAGCAAGATCGCCGATGAGGACGCAGAGGTTTACCTCGAGATCATCGAGGAGCGCGTGCGCACACGCTCGACCGGATCGAACTGGCAACTTCGCTCGTTCAACCACCTCAAGCAAACGCGCACGCACGCAGAGACGCTCAGCGCGCTGACCTCCGCGACCTTGCGCTTGCAAGAAACCAACGAGCCCGTCCACACCTGGCCCATCGTCGCCGAGGACGAGCACACCTCGTGGAAGGACAACCACCTGCGCGTCAGTCAGTTCATGAGCCGCAACCTCTTCACGCTCAATCAGGACGAGCCGATCGAGTTCGCCGCCTCCCTGATGACCTGGCATCACATCCACTGGATTCCTGTCGAGGATCACGAGCACAACCTCGTCGGCTTGATCACACACGATCAGCTGCTCAAGCTCTTCGCCGAGCCCGGCAGCGCCGACCTGGTCAACGAGACCGTCGTCTCCTCGGTCATGCAAACGGACGTGCCCGCCATTGGCCCGAACACCCTGACGACCGAGGCGCTCGCGATGATGTACGAGCAGAAGCTCTCCTGTCTTCCTGTGGTCGATGAAGGGAAGCTGATCGGTATGGTCACCGAGCGCGACGTCATGAGCATCGCGCGCCAACTCCTCGAAGAGCGCCTCGCTGGGGGCGACGGAGAGTAAATGACGCGCCTGCCTTCGGGTCGACAGTTGGCGCGCCCGCGCGAACCAGAAGAGCTGGAGCAATACCTCCAATCCTCTCCTGGCTTGCACCTCTACGAACTGGGAGATCTCGAGGAGCCCTTCTTCTCGCGAACCAAATGGTGGGCGAGCGCTGACCGAGACGGCGTACTCGAGGCTGTGATTCTCGAGTACGCCGCACATCATGAACCTGTGGTCATCGCCATGGCCGCCATGGATGATGGTGGAGAGGACGCGCGCGTTTACGCCGAACTCATCGACGCCATCGCGCCAGAGCTCCCCCGACGCTTCTATACACATGCCACCGAGCCAGCGCGTCTGGCGCTCGCTGCGCACTTCGAGCTGTCTGCGCCAAAACCACACACGCGCATGGTGCTCTCGGAGCGCGCGATGGCAGAATCCTATCCCGTCGATGGCGAGGTCTCCCTAGGCGAGGAGGATCTCGAGGAGCTGCTGTCGCTCTACGAGCAGAGCTACCCGGACAATGCGTTCGATCCTCGGATGCTCGAGCTCGAGGACGCTTACACAGGTTTGCGGCGCGATGGCGTGTTGGTCGCCGTGGCGGGCGTGCATGTGCTCTCACTCGAGCGCGGCGTCGCCTCGCTCGGCAACATCACCGTGCATCCAGCTCGGCGCGGCGAGGGGCTCGGGAAGCAGGTGACCGCCTCGATCTGTCGCAAGCTCTCGATGCGTGCGCATCGTGTGATCGGGCTAAACGTCGCCTCGCACAACGAGCCCGCGATTCGCACCTACAAGGCGCTCGGTTTCGAGGAAGTGGTCGAGTTTCAGGAGTTCCACGCCCAGCGCGCCTGAGGAAGCCTCGAGGCTTCCTCTCACTCCATGTCACTCCACGTCAAAGACCTCGCGAGGAAGCCCGAACTCCAGCCCCACCTTCTCTCGCAAGCGCCGCACCTCGTCTTCTTCGAGCACCATCACCTCTCCTGATGCTTTCATCTGCGCGATGATTTTTGCGACGTGTTCGAGTGATTCCATCCTGGCCAGAGCCTCTTCGAGTGATTCTCCCACGCACACCGCGCCATGATGCCGCATGAGCACTGCGCGCGCGCCTGTCTCGATCGCGCGAGCGCAAGCGAGCGCCAGCTCACGCGTGCCAGGGGTGATGTAAGGGACTCTGGCGATGGGCCCGATGCTGGCTGCGCCTTCGGCGGTGACGCAAAAGTCGAGCGCTTCGCATGACGTCGCGAGCGCCGTGGCGGTGATCGGGTGTGCGTGAACCACGGCGGTTGCCCAGGGCACAGCGCGGTAGATCTCGAGGTGCATGGCGACCTCGCTCGAGGGGGATGCGCTCTCGGGGTTGACCTTTTCTCCATCGAGGGTGAGCTCGACGAGCTCCTCCTCGACCAGGAATTCCTTGAGGCGAGTGGTCGGGGTCGTCCACACGCTCTCGCCGCAACGAACCGACACATTTCCTGACGTGCCCGCGATCAATCCCGCGCGTTCCAATCGTTTGCATGCCTCGAGTATGTTCATTGCCACCTCTTTTGAGCGCTTATTTGGCGGTTCGGAGCATAACCCCACCTTCCCCTCTTTCGAAACAACCTCTTTCTGTGCAGAATGTGACAGAACGATGACATAGAGGTGACAGGATGAAGTTGAGAGCGGGATACCTTTTGATCGCGGCGTTGTCGGTGGTCGGTTTTGGATGCACAGAACCTACAGGGGAAGACACCCCGGATATGACCACGCCAACCACGGCCGATATGAACGCTGGCGAGGACATGGCCTCTCCCATCGATCAGGGGGACACGACCCCGGACATGAAGGTCGGCGAGGATATGGGCGGCGAGGAGGACATGGACATGGCGCCTCCTCGCCCGGAGGTTGGCTCGCGCGTGGACGTGAGCTTTGACCGATGGATGGCGACCGATCAGGAGGCGACCGCGCGCGCATTGGTCGGGACCGTGACCGAGAGCGAGCTGCTCGGCGGAGACGTGGCGCTCGGTCGGGTGGGGGACTACTACCTCGAGAACGAGCACGGTCGCTACATCATCGAAACAGAACCTCGCGCGATGAGCCCCTGTCCCTATGGCGGGAACGTGGTGGATGCTGCCTGGTTCGATGGCGATGCGTTTCGCGAGGACAACCTCGGCGAGATCTGCCTGCTGATCAACGTCGGTCAAACCTTCAAGCCGGTGGACTTCGAGATCATCCAGGAGGGCTCCGAGGAGGAACCTGCGATCCTGGCGGTCACAGGTCCGCTCGTGCAGCATGACTTCCTCAACTTCAACGCGCAGGTGCGCGATTACTTGCCCCCTTCGATCGAGCTCCCGATCGACCTCAACGCGGTCTACCCTGCCACGGTCACGACGTATTACATCCTGCAACCTGGCGCGCGCGCGCTCCAGGTCGTGACGGCGATGCGAAACGATGGCGAGGAGCAGCTCGACATGGTCGCAGGGCACCTCGTCGCCAGCGGCGGCGTCGGGTCTTACTTCAACCCGTTGGGAGGGCAGGGGGGCTTTGGCTCGAAGGGGCTGAGTCAGGATAACCTCTCGGGGTATGACCTCCCTTACATGCTGTTTAATGGCGCGACCTCCTCTTATGGGTACGTGCCCGATGTCGAAGAGCGCCTCCAGTCGAGCTTGCCGATAAGCGGCGTGCACCTGACCGAGGCCGGCGCCGTGGCGACGCTGCTTCGCCGCGAGTCGCTGTCTGGCACGATCCTTATCCGCAAGTCCGAGATCAAGCGCCTGCCCGGCGCCTATCACTTGCTCCCTGGTGAGAGCGATGCGTTCGGCTGGCAGCTCTATGTGAGCGGCGGTGATATCTCGAACATGCTCGATCACATCTACCCTTCGCGCGGGATCGAGACGGGGACGCTCACGGGCGTGGTCCGAGATACAGACGGCGAGGTTCAGGCAGGCGCCAAAGTCAGCGCTGTCAATGACAAGGGCCTCACGCTCAACCAGGCGATGACAGACGCCGACGGCAACTACGAGATGGTTGTCCCGGTCGGCGAGTACACCTTGCTCGCGAGGAAGCCTGGGCAACCTACCGCGGGCACATTCTCGGCGACGGTGGTCACGAATCAGAGCGCCAACACGGACCTGAGCATCGACAAGCCCGCCTTGCTCGAGGTCACGATCACGGACCCTGATGGGCTACCTGTGCCTGGGCGACTGACCGTGCTCTGTGATGGCGCTTGTCCTGGCGCGCCGACCTCGCAAGAGATGGACGTGACCACGGACAGCTTGCCATCAGGATATGCCGCGATCATCCCGGCAGGTGTCGATGGCATCGCGCGCGGCGCGCTGCCCGCAGGTGATTACCGCGTGGTCGTCAGCTGTGGGATGGAGTGGTCGGTGTGGCCCTCGGGCGCGAACGCATCGGGCGGCATGGAGGTCACGCTGACTGCTGGAGAGCAATTTACAGTGGATGCCGAGATCGCACATGTCGTTCGCACCCCTGGTGTGGTGAGCGGTGATTTTCACATTCACTCGCTGACCTCGACGGACTCACCGATCGGGCTGACCTCGCGCGTGCTCGACTTCATGACCGAGGGCGTGGACGTGATGGTCAGTACAGATCATGACTACATCACTGATTTTGCGCCAGCCATCGAACAGCTCGGCGCGCAGGAGCAGATCGTCAGCGTCATCGGCGAGGAGATCACGACCTCGGACGCAGGCCATATCAACGCATTCCCGCTCGAGGTCGATCCCGAGCATCGGCGCCAGGGCGCGCTCGATTGGGGGAATGGCGAGGAGGTCGGGCTCGCGCTCGGTGAAATCTTCGACTGGATCGATGCCTTCCCTGGCGAGCAGGTCGCGCAGATCAATCACCCTGACAGCACCATCGGGAGCTTGCTCGTCGATCCGCTGATCGGCATCTCTTACGCCGACCCTGTGATCAAGCGCCTGCCCGAGCTCACACCAGATCCCGAGACGGGCGACACGAGGCTCTGGGCCGAGAACTTCACCGCGATGGAGATCTACAATGGCAAGAGCGTCCCCAAGTTCTTTGCCATGGCGCGTTGGTGGATGACGATGATCGGTCGCGGCTTCTCGCCGACGGGCACCGCAGTCACCGACACGCACAAGCTCTACAGTGATTTGGGCGGCGCGCCGCGCAGCTTCATCTTTGTCGGCGAGGGCTTCGATACGCCATCGACGTTCGACAACGACACGTTCGCCACGGCGATCAACCAGGGCAAGTTGATCGGCTCGAACGGGCCGTTCTTCTCCGTGACGCTCGCCAACAGCAGCGGGCAGATCTCATCGCTTGGCGAGGTGCTGGACGCCACAGAAGATGGAATGGTCGAGGGGATGGTTCATATCGAACTTCCCGAGTGGATTCAGGTCGACACCGTCGACATCTACACCAACCGGGAGGATGTGATCACGAATCCTGGCGAGACCTCTGACGAGGAGCTCGTGCCAG
Organism: Myxococcota bacterium; assembly: GCA_036155555.1. Classification (GTDB taxonomy): domain Bacteria; phylum Myxococcota_A; class Bradymonadia; order Bradymonadales; family Bradymonadaceae; genus JAYZVO01. The sequence goes on along the minus strand of JAYZVO010000087.1, from coordinate 4,707 downwards.
ACCAACGCATCACCTTCTCGCTCGATCCTCAGACTGACCTCGAGATCGCCAGCGAGGGGAACAGCATCCACCGACGTTGGGTCAAGGATGTGCCCTTCACCATGGAGGTCGAGCGCGATGCGTATGTGATCGTGATCGTGCGAGCCAGGAGCAACAGCCTCCCGACGATGCACCCTGTCGTGCCCGGGAACAACCGTGGCTTTGCCTTCTCCAACCCGCTCTACATCGACGCCGATGGTGGTGGTTGGGATGACTTCCCGCTCGCTGAACTCGCGGCAGCGCGCGAGCCGATGGCGCCGATGCTTTACGACATCGATGGGATGGGGATCTTGCCTCAACCTCACGTCCATCGCGGCGCAGGTAAGCTCCACCATCATCACCATCATCACGACGCGATCGAGCCGCTGGAGTCGCGCGTGATGACCGAGGAAGAGCTCTTGCACTTCGCGCACAGCACCCGCTGTAACCACTGATTTTTTTCATCGGTTTCGCGAGCGCGTGAAGAGGCGCCGGATGCATCGCATCCGCCGCCTCTTTTCGTTGGAGCAGGGGGACGCATTTTTCGTAAAGAAATCAGATCCTTTTATAGATGGTCACGTTGAAACCTCTATTCACCGCACATCGTGCGTGCCATCTCGAGGAGGTTTTGATCATGAAGTCCCGTTTGCTCCCTGCCCTTTCCATGGGCGCCACCGCCGCTCTTATCACCGTCAGCCTGGTCAACACCGCCATCAGTCAGGAGGGAAAGCCCCCCGAGGTTGCCAGGGGCAAGGAGGTCGCCAAGGTCGCGGCGGTGAGTGCTGCGAAGAAGGAGGTCAAACCCTTCACGCTCGAGTGCAAGGGAGAGGGCGAGGCGAGCAAACGTAAGGAGGCAAACCCCGAGGCGCGCCTCGCGGCGCAGAAAGGGCTCGACTTCCTGGCGACCAATACCGCCGCGTGGCAAGAGCAGCACAAGTGCTTCGGGTGCCACGTGCAAGCGGTCACGCTCGAAGCGTTCGCGGTGGGACGTCATCACCAATACGAGGTCAAGGACAAGAGCTACAAGGTCGCGCTCGATGGCCTGACGACCATTCCCGGCGGCACACGCACGGGGAGCGGCTTGCGTTACGCGCACGGTGATTCTCTGCAGGCGCCCTCGAAGGCGTTTGGCGGCGCGGCGCTCGGGCGCCATGACCAGTGGGTCGATCAAACCGCGACGGAAGATTTGCTCGAGACGGCCAAGCAGCTCCTCACGTATCAGCAGGAGGACGGCTCGGTGAAGCTCGATTGGATCAACCCACCTGTTGGCGTGGGGAGTGTCCAGGGCGCATATCAGGCGATCCAGACATGGCAGCAATCTTACGCGCGCACCGCCGATTCTCGCTGGCTGACCGCAGCGCAAAAGTCAGAAGCCTTCCTCCAACGCACCATCGACGGTTGGTACAAGACCAAGCCGCAGCACATCCAGGAGGTTAACTACGCCATCCTCGGCTTGCTCGCTGCTGGTGTGGGGACGGAAGAGGAGTCCTTGAAGATGCTGCGCGAGCTTTTGCTCAAGCTCCAGAACAAGGATGGCGGTTGGGGCTTTAACATCAACGAGTCGACCAAGACGGCCAAGCCACGTGGTGAGCAAGAGAAGTGGAACATCTTCCCTGGCAAGTTCAACTCGATGATCTCGGATGGGAACTCCAACCCGTTCGCGACCGGCCAGACGCTCTACACGCTGCGTATGATGGGGATGAGTGATTCTGACAAGACGATCCAGAAGGGCACCGAGTGGTTGATGGACAAGCAGAATAAAGAAGGAGGCTGGTCTGCATCGGGCTTTGGCAAGGCCGAGGCGATGTGGGGTGTGCTCGGGCTCGTTTCGCTCGATGTCCTCTCGCTCAAGGTTGTCGGGATCACGCGCGGGATGCACGTCGAGGACAAGCAGATGTTTGGCGTCGAGGCGTGGGACAACTCCGGCGCCAAGGTCGTCAAGATCGAGTTCGCCGTCGATGATATCCCCACCCACGCGGTCTGTGGCGATGACATGGGGCACACCTGGGATACCTCGGGGTTGGAAGAGGGCAAGCACATCGTCGACGTGCGCGCGATCAATGATCGCGGTGAGGTTAGCTCGAGGCGCTTCGAGGTCTACTCGGGGGATGTTTACCTGACGCAGCTCGGCTCGAGCTTTACCGATGGTGGCACGATGATTTCCTTGCGAAACATCGCGCCCAGGAAGCTCGAGAACTCCGTGGAGCTCGAGGTGTACTCGACCAAAGAGGTCGATGGCGTGGCGAAGGCTGATAAAAAGCTTCGCGGGATGAAGTCGGCGGGAACACAGGGGGCGATGACCTTCTTCTGGGATGGAAAGGATGCCAAGGGGAAGGAGAGCAAGGCTGGCCAAAAATACATCGCGCGCCTGACGTTTATCGACAAGGAAGGCAAGAAGCGCCAGAGCGAGGAGCTCGAGTTCGTGCATGACAGCTACGAGGCGCAGCGTGCGCGCTACGCCGAGGTCGGTGGCCAGCTCCAGTTTGGCGAAGATCAGATGGCGGGTGTGGCCAACACCGAGGTCGAGCTCCTCGACGAGGAAGGAAACATCGTTCAGTCCACGCGCTCGACCTCTTCGGGCAACTACCGCTTCCGCAACGTCGACAAGAAGAAAAAGTACAAGGTTCGCGTCAAGAAGAAGGGCTTCGGTACACAAGAGCAGTCGATCGATTTCGCCGATGAAGAAGCACCTGCCGCCGAAGCGGACGCCGACTTCCAGCTCTGATTCCGCCCCTTCAAATTCAAATAAATCACTGCACGTTTGCGGCGAGAGGAGACCCCACGAGGTCTCCTCTCGCCGCATCTTTTTTCTAACCGAGGCGTTGGATGCAGGAGATGTTCATGTACGGCGAGAGCACGCGCTCGAGTTCCTGTGCTCGCCCATTGCTCAGTGGGTTTGCGACGAGGTAGAGCACGCGCAACCTGCGGATCGCTTCGGATTCGAGCAGCGCCTTGGATGCGTCTTCTCCGACGTAGTTGCTGATCATGTTCAGAAACTCCAACCTCGGGAGCGAGTCCTCTCGCGTGAACGCGATCATGCCGCTGTCACAGATCCGATTGTTGAACAGGCTGAGTTTGCGCAGGTTGGACAGGTGCGGTGAGGTCGCGAGGGCAACAGCGCTGGGATCAGTGATGTTGTTGTTGTCGAGCTCGAGCACCTCGAGGTTTGCCAGGTTCGGTGCGTTCGCGAGCGCGCGGACTCCTCCCTCGGTGACATGAGCGCCGTTGAGCTTGAGGCTTTGTAGCGCGCTCATCTGCGCGATGATTCGTGCGCCATCCTCTCCAATCGTCGTGCCGCTTAAATCCAGTGTTGTGATTTTGTTTGGGTCGAGCTGCTCGAGGAGCTCGACCGTGATGTCGAGCGGCGTCGAGATCTGTCCCCAGTTCGCTGCCTTCAACGTCTCGAGTTGTCGCAGCATTGGCGCTCCATGAAGCGCGCCAAAACCTCGCGCGTCGAGGTTGTTGTTGCTGACGTCGAGGTGAATCAGTCGAGAGGTCCAGGCGCTTTGCGCGAACGCGGCCATCGCGTCGTGCGTGATGTGGTTGGTCGCGAGATCGAGAGTATGCGGAGGGCGTAGGGTATTCGATCTCCAGAGCGCCTCCAAACCACGGTCTCCGATGTCACAGTGCTCGAGCGAGAGCGTGTCGAGCTTTTTCAGTTGGCTCGCTGCCAACTTCACGGCGCCATTATCACCGATGGGGTTCCTGTCGAGCGAGAGGCTCTCGAGCTCCGTGCACACGGCCTGGGTAGCCAGCGCCGCCAGATCGGTGATGTTGTTGTCACGCAACCCCAGGACACGAAGATGTTCGGCGTTCGGGCTCGTGACCAGATCGAGCAAGCCCTGGTTCCCGATATTGTTCTGGTCGAGGATCAATACCTTCACGCCGCGCATCACGCGCGAGCGCAGGAGCGGAGGCAACTGGGTGCCATGGATCAAGTTGTGCTCGAGCGTCAAGCGTTCGATCCGATGCAGGTATGTCGCGCGGCAGAGGATGTCGAGCGTTCCCTGTGAGATCTCGTCCTTCCACCTCGGATCGGGATGGTGCGCGTCGAAGCAGAGCTCGGTCACGTGCTTCATCCCTGGCGCGTTAAAGAGGATAGAGAGGGTGTTTGGTTTCGTGCGAAGGCTGTCGAGTCGCAGCTCCCTGATGTGCTCGAATGGAATGCCAAAGGGGCGCTCGACATCCTCCGCAGAACGTCCTTCCCACGTATAATCGTTGTGTTGAAGATCGAGCGCGAAGGTCGCAAAGGGGAGTATTTCAGCCCACCGAGCGACAGTCTCGGGGTTTTGCAAGGTGGCAAATGGCACCGGCCACTCGATGCGTGACCCCTCGAGGTATGGGAGCCACTTTTCCGCATATCCTTCAGGGTCGAGCCGGATCGCGTCGTGAACCAGATCGAGGAGCTTGTCCCGATCGTTTGGGTCAAACACCTTGCCCGAGAGCAAGCTGCGAAGTTCACCAAAGAGCTTGTCGAGCGTCATACTTTCTCCGCGATTGTCGCATGCAGCAAGAACCTATCACTGCTCTGGGATGCGAGTCTTGTTTCTTGTCCCCCCTTATTTCTTGTCCCCCCTAAATCCCCCAAATCTGCATCCGCGCTCCTTTTTCACCGCTTCGCTCTCTGAAAAAGGAACACGACCATCCGCATCACTGCGTTCGCGGAATTATGCAGGGGGGACTTGGGCG
>JAYZVO010000086.1:0-2989 GCA_036155555.1 Myxococcota bacterium | reverse complement strand
ATCGCACGGCCTCACGCCTCCACGCTTCTCGTGTTTTCGAGGAGGTCGACTGCGCTCAGGGAGGCATCGGGCCGTTGTAAGCGGTCATGCGAGGGGTCAACTGTGTGATGAATTCTCCATCCTTTCGGGCGAGCACCCGGCCACTGTCGAGGACGATGAACTTCGAGGTGACGGTGAAGTTGTAGAAGGACTCGAAGCCAGGGAGCGTCGTGATTTTTTCGCCCGACGGAGCGTGGAGTTGCCATCTGTATTCGGCAGGTGCGCCGTCGGTCTCTGGTTTTGTCTCGCGGACGATCGCGAAGTGTCCATCGCGAGCGAATCGGATGCCGTTTTCGCCATCTTCGACATCGAGCGCGACGCGCTCCTTTGCCTCTCCTGTCGTCGCGTCCCAACGCACCAACGTGTAGTGCTTTTTGCCCTCTTTTTCCTCGACCTCGACGCGGCCAATGTCTTTGCCGATCGGAGACAGGATCTGAACGTAGGGAGAGGGTTCGGTGAGGACTTTGCAGCCATCGAGCCAGACGTTGGCGTGGTGGATCGTGGGGCTGCCATCGATGGTCCCCGAGATCCGCGCGCCCTTGCCATTGGCGAAAAGGACGGTGTTTTGGGGGGGCTGGGTTTTAAAGCCAGGGACCACGCAAGTCGCTTCGATGGGCTTTGCGCCAGGCAGCGTACCGCTTTTGACGGGAGTTGCTTTGCAACGTTTCGCGTCAAAGCGAACCAACCCCGAGACGACCTTGTTGTCGTCGGGTGAAGGGCGCCTCCTCATCCCTGTCACCAGGTGAAAGGAGGAGACCCAACGGACGTAAGTCTTCCCCTCCCACTCCACGAGGTGAGCGTCGAGGTTGGTTTGCAGGTCATCGTCGATCTGGTTGTGCAGGATGCCCTTGGCGCTCACGTGCACATCGCAACGCACCTTGCCGCTCTTGCGATCGAGCGAGAGGATGCGCAGGTGCTCCTTCTTTTTGGAGTCTGCGAGCGCGATAAGTTGGCCACCGTGCGTGCCCAGAGGTTGCGCGAGCTGCTCGTGCTTCCAGGCCGCCTTGCCGCTACCGAGGCGAATCGCCTCGAGTTGGCCAGCTGGCTTCATGCCGCGCCGTCGCTCGCCGGTCATCACGTAGGCGAGGTCGGTTTTGGTGTCGACGACGATCCCTTCGTAGATGAGGTTGTCTGGGAAGATCTCGTCGGGGTTTGGCGCGAGTGGCGCAGCAGTTGCTGCGGGGTCTTGCGCCAAACCAGACGTGGCTATCAGCGAGGTGATCCGCGAGGTCATCAGCAGCGCTGTGACAGTAGCGAGCGAGGGCAGCTTTCGGTGCATTTCAGGCTCCGTTCAGGTCAGGTCATGGGCGCCACTCGAGGCCAAATCCGACCATCGGTCCACCGTAACCCGAGTTTTCGGTGCAAGGCGCGACTTCGTAGTCGAACTGGCAGTCTGCGACGCGCTCGGTGAGGAAGCCACCGCCACCCACCGTGAGCGAGAGGAAGAGCGAGTCGTGAAGGCCATTTCCGCGAATCAATCGCCTCAGGCCAACCTCGCCAAATCCGTGCGTCAGCAACACACCGCCACCGCCGCGAGCGATGATCCAGGTGTTGTCGAGGAGCTGGCTGATCGGGATCTGCGCGTGGATGTGCAGGCTCTCGAAGCCAAACTCCTGGTTGTAGAGGCTAAACTGGTTGAAGACCTCGATGTTGAATCCGTCGCGCGCGCCAAGGCGCGCGGTCTGAGACAACGTGAGGACAAAACTTCCGAGGTCCGATGGATTCCCGGAAGTGATCCTCGAGGTGCCGACGCCGAGCCCGATCTGGAGCAAGTCGGTGTCATAGGCGAACAACCCGGAGAGCGCGACGGTGCCTGCGTTGCCAGATGTGTTCGCGCCAAAGACCAGCGGCGTCATGCGAAGTGATGCCGACATGGGCGCTTCGAAGCGGTAGACCGCCTGGAGGTCGGTCATCGCGCCGCCGCCAAGCTCGCCGAGCGCGAGGAAGGGACGCACGACAGCGCTGAATTCGGCCAGCCCGCTCGCGCGAGGAGGGAGCGCCCAGCTCGGGCCTCCGCGCGAGACCTCGCGCGCGTATGCGCCCGGCTCGACGGCGATGTTGAGCCCGAGCTGCGCCTTGCTTCGCTCCTCGGAGCTCGCAGAGACCTCGGCCACCGTGACGACGCGCTCTTGCTGCGTGGTCGTGTCCGCGTCGATGATGACCTCTTCGATGATGTAGAACTCGAGCCTGTCTCCGACCTCGACGCCATCCTTTATCCCGAGGTCGATGACGACCTCTCCAGCCTTGCTCGAGAGCACCTTGCCGATCGGCTGGACGACCACCTCTTCAGGCTTGGGGGTGGCGTCAGGTTTTGGCTTCTCTCGCTCGTCTGGTGGCGTCGCAGGTTTCGTGGCGGGCGCGGTTTGTGCGCGCGCTCGCAGCTTCGAGAGCGGCTCTGCGCGAACCTCGACGACCTCGAACCCGACCCAGAGTTCACCATCGATACGCACCACATCCTTGGGCGCTCCAGGGGTGGTGATTTGCTCGCTGACCTCGAGGCCATTCGCGCCATCCTCGATCACGAGCAGGCTATTCTTACACGCGACATAGAACGCGCCGCCCGATGCGATGACCTTCGAGGGCGCGGCGCATGGAAGCTCGAGGCGCGCGCTCTCGGAGTCTTTCGTCTTCTTGACGAGCGCGCCGCCCTCGATCGCGTATGTCGGCTTGGCAGGCGCCACCGCTGGCGTCGGCGTATCTGTGGGGGACTGCGCCCAGGCGTTGTTCGTGGCGAGCGCGGCGATCAGCGTCAGGGCGACCCCTGCGCGCGAAGAGAGCTTGTGAGAACACATAAGGGCAACCTCGAGTCATGGACAGCAATAATTGGGGGTGCTTCGCTGAAAACTAGTCGCTTCGAGGGTGCTTGTAAACGCGCCAATACGTCGCATAAAGGCGAGGAGGCAGGGTTGGGTTTTTTACAAAAGTTGAAAAAAAAAACCCCCCACCACCC
>JAYZVO010000085.1:0-31150 GCA_036155555.1 Myxococcota bacterium | reverse complement strand
GGCACCCGCCGAGACGACGTGACCGGCAACCGCACTGGATCTTCGGTAACATGACAGGGCCCCGGCTGGTTCGCTCGAGCGAACCTGCCGGGGCTTTGCTTTGACCATGTGCTGTCGCGCGTTTAGGGTATGCTACGTAAAAGAAGCACCCGCCCCGATTGATAGAGCTCCACAACACCTTCTACGATGACAGGCAAGCGCACAGATCCAAGGCTCCCTCCCCTCTTTCACCGCCACTGCGCCATGGCGTTGCTGCTCGATCCCGACACGACGCGGATCGCGGACGCCAACGCGCCGACCTCGGCGTTCTTCGGTCAACCCATCGATTCGTTACGCGGGCTGCCCCTCGCGGCGCTCTGTCAGGACAATGCCAGAGATAAGATCGAAGCATCCGTCGCGCGCGCGACAGAAGATGGGACGGCGACCTTTATCCTAGAACAAATGCTCGCCTGTGGGATGCCAAGCATGGTCAGGTTTCATGCGACCATGATGAGCACCGAATGCGGGGCGCACCTCTTCTGCACGCTGGAAGACGTGACCCAACAGACACAGGACGCAAAGGCACTGGCAAGTGGCAAGGAGCTCTTTCGAGCGCTCATCGAGCACTCGCTCGACATCCTCTTTGTCATCGACCTTGAGGGAGAGTTCGCCTTCGCGAGCCCCTCGGTCGAGCGTATCCTCGGCTACCACTACGAGGAGTTGTTGGGCGTGCGCGCAGACTCGCTGCTCCACCCGGAGGATGCGAAGAGGCTCTCGGCGCGCTGGGAATCACTCGTGGGGGAGTCGGGAAAGGTCACCGAGTTCAAGCACCGCATCCGCTGCAAGGATGGCGCATATCGTGTGCTCGCCTCTCGCATTCGCAACCACGCCACGCACCCGATGCTCGAGGGTTTTGTCGTCAACGCGCGTGACATCACCTCCGAGGAGAAGATGTCCGAGAAGCTGCGCACGCACGCGACGAGGCTCGAGGCAAACAACCGCGAGCTCAAGGAGTTCGCCTACGTCGCCTCGCATGATCTGCAAGAACCTCTGCGCAAGATCCGAGCGTTCGGGGACAGGTTAGAGCGCCAGTTTGGCGAGACGCTCGGAGAGCGCGGGTTGGATTACCTTGGCAGGATGAACGTCGCGGCGACGCGCATGTCGACCTTGATCGAGGACCTGCTCGAATATTCGCGGCTGACCACGCAGCAGCGCCCGTTCCGACGCCTGGAGCTTCACGAGATCCTCGAAGGTGTGTTGACCGACCTCGAGATCGCGATCCGTGACCAGCGCGCGACATTCGACATCGGGGATTTGCACGCGCTCGATGCCGATCCGACGATGTTACGGCAGCTCTTGCAGAACCTGATCTCGAACGCCATCAAGTTCAGCTCACCAGAGCAAGCGCCGCACGTCAGCATCCAGACCGATGAGCGCGAGACGCCAGATGGCAGCGTTCAGATCGAACTGACCGTCACGGACAATGGCATCGGCTTTGATCAAAAGTACGCCAAGAACATCTTCCAGCCCTTTCAGCGGCTGCATGGGCGCAACAACTACAAGGGGACAGGCATCGGGCTGGCGATTTGCCGCAAGATCGTCGAACATCACGGCGGCCTGATACACGCCTTCAGCGCGCCAGGTGATGGCGCGACCTTTGTCGTATTGCTCCCCAGGGATCACGACCCCAACGCCACCTGTGAACAGGAGCCCATTCCGTGACCTCGATCGAAGCGTCCGAGGCGCTCGAGCGCCTCAAGCAACTCTGGCTGCTCGAGCAGCGCGCCGTTCAGGAACAATTCACACAAGCACGCAAGGATCGCACGATCCAGGAGCGCGTGCGCGCAGGTATCGCGCTGCGTGATCTCGAGGTGCAAGAGATCCTCGCTGCGCCCGGTGATTACACGCGCGCCTGGCTCGCGCCGCGCAAGGACAACCTCGAGGGGTTCGATCTTCGCTCGGGCTCTCCGCTCGTGGTGTGGCGCGATGAGATCGGCGGCGAGTACTCGAGCGTGGCGACGCTCTGGCGCGTGGAGCGTGACAGAGTGGGGATTTACGTCGAGGGAGATCTCCCTGACTGGATGGAGACGCCAGGGTTTAATCTGGACGAGGAGGCCCCGGACGCCACATTCCAGCGTGGCGTGAAGGCGATCGACCAGTTCCTCGAGGCAAAGAATCACCTCGACGAGGCGACCATACGCGAGGCGCTCTTCGGCATCCCCGAAGCAGCAGATCGCCCGAGCAAGTTCACGCCGTTCGATCCTCTGATCAACCCCGCGCAGCTCGTGGCGGTGCAGCAAGCGCTCGACGCGCCCGTGTTAGCATTGATTCACGGGCCTCCCGGCACGGGGAAGACGCGCACCTTGATCGAGGTGATCCGTCAGGCGGTCGAGCGCAAGGAGAGCGTGCTGGCCACAGCAGCAAGCAACCAGGCGGTGGACAACCTCGTCGAGCGACTGGACGCCGCGGGCGTCGAGGTCGTGCGCATCGGGCACCCCGCGCGCGTGAGTGAGGCGGCGATGGCGCGCTCGCTCGATGGGTTGCTCGAGCAAAACGAGCTGTATGGGCTGGCAAAGAAGTGGATGGACGAGGCCAACGCCAACAGACGCAGGATTCAGATCCGCGCCGACCGAGGTCAGATCAACAAACGCGAGCGTCGCGAGCAGCTCTCCGAGGTGTGGGCGCTGATGAAGGATGCGCGGCAGCAGATCAAGCGCGCGCAGCAAACGATCCTGGAGCGCGCGGACGTGATCTGCGCGACCGCGGCGGGTTCGGCGTCGAGCATCCTTGGCAAGAAGCGCTTTGACCTCGTGGTGTTGGACGAGGCGACCCAGGCCACCGACCCGATCGCGCTCGTCCCGCTCACGCGCGCCAGGCGCGTGGTGATGGCGGGCGATCCTTGCCAGCTCCCGCCCACAGTGATCTCTCGCGCGGCGGAGAATCAGGGGCTCGGCCAGACGTTCTTCGAGCGTCTCGTCGCTCGCGGGGCGTCGGTGACGATGCTGGTGGAGCAGCACCGGATGAACGAGACGATCATGCGGTTTCCGAGCGATGAGACCTACGCCGGGGAGTTGATCGCGCACGCGTCGGTGGCATCACACACGCTCGAGGATCTGGGCGTCGCGCCAGACGAGGTGCGTGCCGGACCGCTGGTGTTTATCGACACCGCGGGCAAGGGCTGGGAGGACGAGCGCGAGGAAGAGACCGAGAGCACGCGCAACCGGGGACAGGCCGAGCTCACCGTGAGCGAGGTCAAGGGCCTGATCGCGCGCGGCGTGAGCCCGAGTGATATTGGCGTCATCACGCCGTACAAGGCGCAGGTGCGCCTGCTCGAGCAGGCGCTCGTGGAGGAGCGCGAGGCGGGGCTGGAGATCGCCTCGATCGATGGGTTTCAGGGGCGAGAGAAGGAAGCGATCGTGGTGGACCTGGTGAGGAGCAACGCGATGATGGAGATCGGCTTCTTGCAGGACACGCGCAGGATGAACGTGGCGTTGACGAGGGCGCGTCGCTTTCTGTTGGTGATCGGTGATTCTGCGACCATCAGCGCGCATCCTTATTACGCAGACTTCCTCGACGCCGTGCAAGAACATGGTGTATGGCTCAGCGCCTGGACGATCTGAACAACTCGAATGATTGAACTCTCATTGACGATGCGATTGATATGAAGCTGGGACACATCTCCGATCTGCACATCTTTGCCTATGAACAAGCGGGCGCGCGGCGCTTTTTGAACAAGCGCGTCGTGGGTGGCACGAACATCTTGCTCAACCGGAGCAAGTCACACTCACCAGCGGTCGTTCAGGCCGCGCTCGACATGCTCGACAGCTTCGAGGTGGACCACATCGCCATCACGGGAGATCTGACAAACCTCGCCCTCGACGAGGAGTTCCGCGCCGCTGCCAATGTCATTGGCAACATCCGCGGCGCCGACGAGCGCGTCAGCGTGGTGCCAGGGAACCACGACTACTACGTGCCTGAGATCCAGGAGAACGGCACCTTCGAGCGCTACTTCGAGCAGTATCAACGCTCCGATCTGCCGAGCTATCAGCTCGAGAATGGTTACCCGTTCTGCAAGTTTTTGGGCGATGATATCGCGCTTATCGGCTTGAACACCGGGATCGCATCCCCGCCGATGTTTGCCGTCGGCAAGGTGGACCCGAGGGAACTTCGCTCTCTGGAGCAGATGCTCGATGATCCCAAGGTGCGCGACCGCTACAAGGTGGTGATGTTGCACCACCCCGTCCTCCCCTTCGAGCACAGCAAGGTCGAGTACACCCGGCGCCTTATCAACGCCAGCGAGGTGCTCGACGTGTTGCGCTGGAAGAACGTCGATCTGGCGATCCACGGACACAACCACTACTACCACAAGTTCGAGCTCCCACACCTCGGCTCGCCCGGCACGCTTCATATCTGCGAGGCGGGCTCGACGAGCGTCTCGAGCTCGAAGAACCCGATGTCAGGTGGCAAGTTCAACATCTACACCATCGAGGATGGCCGCCTGCTCAAGATCGAGACCTACCTGTTCGAGTCGGACGGCGCAGGTTTCACCCCCTGGCGCGAAGTGCACATCGAATCGGCATGAAGAAACAGCTCTTCGGACTGGTCAAGAAGCTCCTCAGTTTTGGCAGGCAGCCACGCGTCGAGGACGAGAAGGCACCGGATGAATCGGGGGCGCGGCGAGAGATACGCGAACCGACGAGAGGTGCTGCGCCCCCGCGAGAAGAGGTCGCGCCAGCGCCCACGTTCGCGCTCGCAGAGCTCGCGCGCCCGCTCGGGTTGAAGTTGTCCACAGATGCTCCATTTGGCGTGACGCGGCACGAGGTCACGCGCCCTGTCGATGAGGCGTTGCTCGACCTCGACTTGCAAGACGTCGAGGATCGCGAGCGCGCCTGGAGCGCGCTGCTCGCGGCGCGTCTTGTCATCGACACCACGCTCGCGGGGTGGACACCGGAGCGCGAGCGCGAGCAAACCCCCGAGCAATTCTTTCAAAAGCACGAGGTCCCCTCCCCTCATGGCGAACGCTACCCGTGGGTGGTGCCTGCGCGAACGCGCGAGTTATGGGAGGAGGCAATGGGACAGGAGGCGCTCTGGGCGCCGATCGCGGGGACGGAGCTCGTGGCCCTGTATGTGCTCGAGGTCGGCACACATCAACATGTGCTCTCGAAGGAGGATCGCGACAGGCTCGCGATCAAGGACCCCATTGGGGACGCACGACGCGCGCTGTTTTACCAGTCCTACAAGGTCAAGCCGAGCGAGGAGCGGCGCGTGGATGGCGCGCGCCTCAGGCTCTATCATACGCGCGAGGGGCTAGGCGCGGCGCGCGCGCTCTTGCTACCTGATTACGACTACGATGCATCCAAGAAAGGGGGGCACTTTATCATCGCCTCCCGAGATCATCTGCTGATCAGCGAGCCGGAGAGCAGCGCGAGAGAGGATCGCGAGCGAGCGCTCGCGCATCTGGAGTCATGGGCCGAGGAACTTCGCCTCGAGGCGAAGTTCCCGATGCTCGCGCCAGCGGTCGATTTGCCTCCGATCACGGGCATGGCGAGCGACGAGGAATCCTGACGTCAGGATCGAGACAACCAACGCGCGGCAAAAGCACAACGCGCATACGAAAAGCAAGACGGAGCGGAAGATGTCAGCTCGTGAGACACATATCGAAGCGATCAGCGACGCGCTCGTAGCGCGTCGGCTCGAGGTCGAGAGAATCGGCGACACGCTCAACGTCAAGGATGGCCCTGGCCGCTTCGCGAGCAAGGCGAACCTCGACCTCGAGCCGATTCTCTCTGCCCTGGGTGAAGCAAACGAAGCGAACCACCGGCGCATGATCGCCGGGTTTGTCAACGGCGTCAAAACCGTGCTCGCCGAGCCACCGCGCTCCAAGGCGTCCGAGTGGACGTACCAACAGACAGCAGGTCGCGTGATGCCAAACCTCGAGGTGGATACCTACCTCGTGGGCGCGAAAGCAGCGGGCTCGGAGGAGCCGTGGCATGTCCGCTTTAGCGGGGATCTGTTGCTCGTCATCACCATCGAGCTCGATCGAGGATACCGGCCATTGACGCAGGCTCAGGTCGAGGCATGGGGCACGACCAGCGACAGGATTTATAGCGCGGCGCGCAGCATGCTCTTCCACAAGACGCGCGATGTGAGGTTGCGTCAGGACGATCCTGCGCCGGGCGTGCACACGGTCAAGCTGGGAGATGGACACGACGCGGCGCGTAGCATCGTGCTGACGGAGGTGTTCTTTAGCGAGCTCGACGAAGGGACCTTCCGCTTTAGCACCCCGAATCAGGATCTGCTCTACTACGTGCAGGCGCTCGACGAGGAGACGCTCGAGGCGCTCGCGCAGGCGACGCGCGAGGCTTACGAGGCATCGGATTATCCGCTCAGCAGCGAGCTCTTCGAGCTCGCGCCGACGCGTCCTGCGAGCGCCAAGGCGCTGGCCTGAACCCCCTACAGAAGCAAAAGGAGCCCGAAGATGAGCAGTGAAGCAAACACACCAGACGCCCCCGCCATCGACGAGACCTTGCCCGAGATGGTGCAGCAGTTCCTCAAGAGTGGAGGCAAGCTCGAGAGCATCCGCCTTCACGCAGACGGGCGCTGGACACACGAGGGGTGCGACTTCGAGAACGAGCGCGTCGTCAAGTTGTTCTCGCGCAGCGTAGGACGCACGGCGGGGGGCACATGGGTGCTCGAAATCGGCCGCTTTACCTACCCGATCGAGGTCGATGACACAGGCTACTTCGTGGACAAGATCGACCTCTCCGAGATGCCTCCGACGCTGGAAATCAGTGATACGAGCAAGGAAACGCTCGACCTTTCGACGATTTCCTACGACACTGGTGGAAGATTGTATTGTACGATCAAGGATGGCGCGTTCCGCGCGCGCTTTAAACGCCACCCTTACTACAAGCTCGCGGACCTGATGCGAGAGGAAGATGGCCGGATCGTCCTCGCGCTTGGCGATGAGGTCATCCCGCTGGCGGCGATGGACGGAGAGGATTGAGTGGAAGGTTTCGAGGATGTGCAACGCGACGTCGATCGCGCCAGGCGAAAGCAGAAGTTCGTGCGCCGCGCCCTCCTCGTCCTCGCGCTCATCGCGCTTCCCGCCATCGGCTACCTCTGGGTCAAGCACTGGCACAAGAGCACATGCCACACGAAGGCAGCGTACGCCTGCTCCACGGTGGATGATTGCGCACCGCAGGATTGCAGCTACAAGCGGCGCTACAACAAGAAGCACTGGGCGCTGTGTACTCGCGCGAGCGCGCTGATCCAGCTCAGAGCTCCTTATAGCGTCCATGAAAACTGCGGCGCCGTCGGGCATGGCCTTGGACCGACCGAGTGCAATAGCAGCAAGGGGATTTGCCAACCGAACGACGCAGACGGGTACTTCTAAACGCCATGACAGATGATTTTCAGGACGTACAACAGGATCTCGACAAGGCAACGAACAAGAAGCGAGCGCTCTCCCTTGGAGGCATACTCACGCTGGCAGTGGGCCTGATCGCGATCCTGGTTTTGTTCAGGATCGGCGGAGTGATGGTTTGCAGCGTGGACGCCGTGCGCGCATGCGAAACGTCAGATGACTGTGATCCTTACGCCGAGATCGAGGATCGCCGCCGCTACAACAAGACGTACGCGACGATGTGCTACATCGCCGCAGAGAAGATCAGCCTCTGTCGATGGCGCGGCGAAGATTGCCCGCGCCCCGTCTATTCGGACGCGACGCGGCAGTCGGTGTGCAGCGCGAACAATGTGTGCACCAGCGCTGGTTGGTTTTAACCTGTCGGCCGAGCTTCCCCAAATCACAGCGTAGAGGCAAACGCACATGGACAGCTTCGAAGATGTGCGACGCGATATCGCGAGGGCAAAGCAAAGGAAGCGAGCCGTGATCATCGCGATCGCCTCCGCCTTGTTGCTCTTGCTCGCCGGGCTGGTGGCATGGCAACAGCGCACGAGTCATTTTTGCAGGAGCGACGAGGCGCGAAGGTGCGATGACACGAGTGATTGCGTCACCCATCGCCCGGACAACATCAGGGGCTTCTACAACAAGACGCACGCGCCCATGTGCAGCGCTTATGAAGAGATGTTGCCTTGCCACCTCGATCGCCGGTTTTGCCTTCACAGGTTCGCGTTCCCGGATGCCGAGGTGGTGTGTGGCAACAAGCGGTGTGGCATGCGCCCGGAGAAAGGGACGGAGTTCTGACCTCCATCAGTGTGTGCGACGCATGCGCTCGCGAATCCAAATGTTGAGCCCGAGCCCGATCGAGAGCGGCCCGGTGAACATGACCCCGTACATCATGAACGCGAGCGGCGCGACGAGGATGTTCGCGCCAGGCTCCCCGGCCAACCGCCCATCGCGGATGCTTTCGAGGATGACATGCCCCGTGCCTCCGGCAAGGACCCCGAGACCGAGCACGACCTCCGAGACCACGAACGCGACCAGGATCGAGAGGAATGGGTTGGTCTTGACCCGCTCGAAGGCAAAGGCACGCATCCCGACAAAGTAACTCGATGTGTAGGTCGCGGCGACAAACATCACGGCCATCAACCACCCATCTGCCATGAAGGACAAAGCGTCCCCATCGACCGCAGCGGCGGCCAGGATCGCGACGCCAAAGCTGGCCCAGAAGGCGGTGATAAATCCATGTGCGCTGTGCAAGGTTCTCTTGATTGTCGTCATGATGGCCTCCCTGGACCTTTTCCGTTTCGATAAGTAACACGCGCGCCCGGTCACGTCCTTCCCACGTCACGCGAATCATGCGTGCGCGTGGCGCTTCCTCTTCATCCTCTTCGCCTCGCGCGCGGCGGGCACATTCCCAGTGATGCGCGAGATAGCGTAGCCAAGGAGCTTGAAGACGCCCCACATCAAGAGGAGGGACACCGAGAGCATCGCGGAGATGATGGTGCAGATAACCCCGACAAAGAGCGCGACGAAGAAGATCGCGACGAGGATCTCGATGGAGCTCTCGGCGAACGGCCCGAGCCACCGGACCACCGCTTCGAGGTGGTGAGAGAGCCAAGACATCACGCTCTCGGAAGCGCTCATCGATTCGTAGTAGTGTGCAGGCATGGTTGACCTCCTCGGTTACTCCAAAAACTCACGCTGCCATAAAAGAGCAAGGCTCGGGCCAACCGATCGTGACGGTGGAATGCGGTCGAGAGGCAAGAAAAAGAGAGGGAGGTGTCCACGACGTGGACACCTCCCTCTCAAGCTTGTTTGCACTTGTTGTTTTCTCTCAGAGCGCCTTGTACGCCTCGATCAGGAAGTCGAGGCGATCATTCCCCCAGAACATCTGATCCTCGACAAAGAAGGTCGGCGCGCCAAAGACGCCGCGCTCGACGGCCTCGGCGGTGATGTCCTTGAGCTGTTGCTTGATATCTGGGTCCTGGGTGCCATCGAGCAGCATCGTGGCGTCAAAGCCAGAGCCATCAAGCACTTCGAAGAGCTCGTCCCTGTCACTGATGTCGATATCATGCATCCAGTAAGAGGAGTAGATGGTGAGCATGACCTGTTTCGCCTGCTGCCATTCGAGCTCGCGCAAGGCGACAAGGATCACCCTGTGCCCGAGGATCGAATTGACAGGAAAGACCGAGGGCCAGCGGAACGGCATCTCGTAGTGCTCGGCCCACCTCATCAAGTCGGCGAACATGTACTGCCCTTTCGCCGGGACAGACGCAGGCATGGTGATGCCCTGCTCCTTGAAGACGGCGCCGAGCACCATCGGCTTGAGGTTAAACTCGGCGCCGGTCTGCTGGAACACCCAGTCGAGCTGGGTGGCCGCCAGGTAGCTGTAGGGAGATGAAAGTTCGAGGAAAAAATCGATCGGGGGTTTGCTCGACATGAACGCTCCGCTGCACATGAGAAGGTGGCAGGATCGCGAGGCGTCTTTACTGTCAAACCAAACCGCGCTCGTATCGCGTTCAAGGCGCCATCACATCCCGAAGTCCTCGCGAGTGTCGAACGAAACATCCTCGCCGTCAAAGGGCTTCGCGTCCCCGATCTTGCCAACGTAGGTGCCAAGCTTCATAAACCCGAGCGCGGAGCTATTGTACTCGGCGGTGCCTGCATCCGCGAAGATGTAGTTAACCTCCTTGACCTGGTCTCCATTTTCGGACTTTCCTTCACGAGCGACCTTGCTCCACGCCTTGAGCTCGTCGTTGGGAACGAGCGTGTCGGGATCATCGTAGTCTCTGAAAAGCCAGTAGACCTTGCTGCTCGCGTCGTAGTGATCCTTGCTCTTGCTCATCGCATCTCCTGATGGTGATTCATCTCAAGCGGGACGTCTCGTGCGACGACGCCGCGAGCAAGAATCTGGTCCCTGGTGTAAGAAAGACAAGCAAACCTTGAAACAGCGCGAAAGAAGGCGATATCCATGCACACGCTCGAGACCATCCAGGCAAAGAAGCAAGAGATCCTGGGCGCCCTGCCCTACCGCGCCTTTGGCGACTGGCCAACGCCCGTCGAGCGCCTGGATGCGATGGAGGATGCGCTCGAGGTCGAGCAACTCTGGATCAAGCGCGATGACCTGAGCGCGAAGCTCTATGGGGGCAACAAGATCCGCAAGCTGGAGTTTCTGCTCGCGGACGCTGTGGCCACAGGTCAAAAGAGCACGCTGACCATCGGCGCCATCGGCTCACACCATGTGCTCGCCACGAGCATCTACGCGCGCGAATTCGGCCTCATACCCGCAGCCCAGCACTACCCGCAGCCCATCACACCGCATGTGCTCGATAACCTGCGCGCGCTCTCGACGACCAGACCGGAGCTCTCGCTCGTCGGCCATCCCGTCGCGCTCCCCTTCAAGCTCTTCAAGCGCAAGCTGCAAGAATGGCTCAGTCAACGCGACGCCACCTACTTCATCACGGGCGGGGGCTCCTCACCGCTCGGTACCGTCGGTTACGTCATCGCGGGGTTGGAGCTGGCCGAGCAAATCGCACGTGGCGAGCTGGAAGAACCCGACCTTATCTATGTCGCAGCGGGCACCATGGGCTCGCTCTCAGGGTTGATGCTTGGCTGCAAGATGGCGGGCCTGAAGAGCCAGGTTATCGGCGTACGCGTCGTCGATAAGATCGTCACCAACGCTTATAACACCGCCAAGTTGGCCAAGCGTTGCGCCTCGGTCATGCGCGAGGCGGGCATCACCGAGGTTCCTCATATCAGTCAGGCCGAGGTCACCATGCTCGACCAGTTCTTTGGTCCTGCTTACGGCGAGCCGACCGATGCGGGCCAGCAAGCAATCGAACAGATGGCGACGCTGGCAAACATCAAGCTCGACCCGACCTACACCGGCAAGGCGTTCTCCGCGATCCCCAGCGCGGATGAACGAGGGCGTATTCGCGGCAAAAATGTCCTCTACTGGCATACGTTGAGCGGCGCTGATTTGAGCGAGAGGATCGCCTCGGCAGATCCTCTGCGCGACCTGCCCGACACATACCACGGGTTCTTTGGAGGATGAGCGCGCCCCGCGCGCCTCGCTCCCCCCGCAAACGGCGCCTGCCATCGTGAACCTCCGAGCAAAATGTCGAGGTTGGCGCCATAGCGTAGGTGAGACGGCGCGTTTGCTGCCCCCCTGAACCTCACGCTTCGCGTTCGGGAGGGGGGCAGACCTGGCGTCGGGTGCTCGGTTTTTGGCC
This sequence comes from Myxococcota bacterium, assembly GCA_036155555.1. Classification (GTDB taxonomy): domain Bacteria; phylum Myxococcota_A; class Bradymonadia; order Bradymonadales; family Bradymonadaceae; genus JAYZVO01. Next base: position 19,534 of record JAYZVO010000085.1, on the reverse strand, counting down.
CGCATGTTCACTTTGGGTGCCCTCGTGTCACTCACCGCGGCTTTCGAAGCTCCTTTACGCGAACCGCCAACCTCGAACCGAAGCGCAAGAAGAGTCCCCCGAAATCGGGGGACGCGGTTTTTACCGCGGGGGTCCGTCCGAATGCGAAGCATGAGAAGGGGTGCCCTCGCATAACTCACTGCACGTTCGATAGCTCCCCAAGGCGGGCCAAAAACCGAGCACCCGACGCCAAGTCTGCCACCTCCCGAAACATCAAAACAACCTCACAGACAAACTCCACGCGGGCTAAAAACCTCGCACCCGACGCCAAGTCTGCCCCCCTCCCGAACGCAGTGAGAAACAGGGGGGCCGCGGACGAGCGAGAGCGAGGGCCGCGGGGGGTGGCACCAGCGCGAGACAAGTGGTAGTGATAAAAGACGTCACCTTGTTGGACCGGAAAGGGAAAGATGAGCACCAAACGGATCGCGTTCGTATGCACGGGGAACATTTGCCGCTCACCGATGGCAGTCGCGCTGGCAAAGCCTATATTCGAGGAGCGCGGGATATCCGTGGTGATCATCTCGGGCGGAACGCTCGGGCTTATCAACAGGCCCGCGGCGAGCAACGCGGTGGCGGCGGTGGCGGACCTGGGGCTCGATCTCAAATCGCACCGTTCTCAGGCGGCGCAACCTGCGCTGATGCGAATGGCCGATCACATCGTGGTGATGGCGCCGCGTCACAAACAAGAGCTCGTGGCGCGCGATCCAGGGCTCTCGCCAAAGATCGTGCAGCTCTGGGATTTTTACCCCGAGGACGCCGAGGACGCCCCACTCGATCAGATCGACGATCCTGTCGGAAAGGATCTCGAGGCGTTCCGTCAAAGCCGCGACATCATCAAGGCATGCCTGGAGAGGTGGGCAGATTCGCTGGCGTGAGTAACTCCAAGCTCGCGCGCATCTGCACCTGACGACAACTTCCACGAGCAAAGCAAGGCATGCCGCGCGCAGTGATGCTGTATGACGTGCAGATCCTCACTTTCTTATTCCTCGAGGATGAAAATCACTGCGTGCCTCGTTCCACCTCTCCCCTCCCCCAATGCTCATTGAAAAGAGAGGACGAGAATGGCAGGTCATAACAAGTGGAGTAAGGTCAAACGCAAGAAGGCCGTTTTGGACGCCAAGCGCTCCAAGATCTTCACAAAGATCATCCGCGAGATCACGGTCTCGGCCCGCGAAGCGGGAGGAGACCCCGAGTTCAACCCTCGCCTTCGCCTCGCCATCGACCACGCCAACGCGGCGAACATGCCCAAGGAGAACATCGAGAACGCCATCGCCAAGGGCACCGGCGAGCTCGAGGGTGTGGACTATGAAGAGTACACCTATGAGGGCTATGGTCCGGCGGGCACCGCGTTCTTTATCGAGGCGATGACAGACAACAAGAACAGGACGGTCTCGGAGGTGCGGCACCTGTTCGACAAGCACAACGGCAACCTCGGCGCGGATGGCTGCGTCGCCTGGCAGTTCGATCACCGCGGGATGGTGGTCGTGGACGCCGCCACGGTGGCTGACAACGAGAACTTCCAGCTCCATATGATCGAGCTCGGCGCGCAGGAATTCGGCCAGGGAGAGGACGAGGAAGGGAACGCCATCTGGGAAGTGCACACGACATACGATGACTTTGCCCAGACCGACCAGCGCATTCGCGAGACCGACTACAAGGTGCTCGAGAGCTCGCTGACGCGCATTCCCACAAGCGTGGTCAAGCTAAAGACGGTCAAGGAAGCGGAGCAAGTGATGAACTTCTTCGACCTGCTCGAGGAGCATGACGACGTGCAAAATGTCTACGCCAACTTCGAGATCGACGAGAACGTGCTCGGCGAGTTAGATTGAAGTGGTGATGTGAGGTGTGCTCGCCATGCAAGGGAATGATGCATGAGAGATGTGGGCACACCTCGCGCCCAAAGACCGGTCATGACCGGGAAGTCTCAAGGAAGAGCAGCACTGGCACAGCGACAAGGAAGCAGACATTGATTGTCATCGGCATCGATCCAGGCACACGCTTCACCGGGTATGGCGTCGTCGAAAAGAACGGCAACAAGCTCACTCGGCTCGACAGCGGACGCATCAACGCGGGCACCAGCAAAGACCCCCTGCCCGAGCGCCTCGAGCGCATCTATGATGGCCTCCACAACGTACTCGCCCAACACAAACCGGACCACGGCTCGCTCGAGGGGATTTTCCACGCGCGAAACGCGATGTCGAGCCTCAAGCTCGGGCACGCGCGCGGCGTCTCGATGCTCGCGTTAAAGCTGCACGAGGTCGAGCTCCACGAGTACCCTCCAGCCTCGATCAAGCAAGCGCTGACGGGCAACGGACGCGCCACCAAGGAGAGCGTCGAGCAGATGGTCAAGCTGCTTCTTGGCATCCGCGAGACGCTCCTCGAGGATGAATCCGATGCGCTCGCAGCGGCCATATGCCACTGCAACAGCATCGACTTTCATCGCCGCCTGGGCTGAAATTCACTGATCGTTTATCGATAAAAACCAACCTCGACAGATGTGGTATTTCCACCGCCAACAGAGCACAATGCTGTTGAGCAAATGGAGCCTCTCTGAGCAACAACTTCATCAGGAGTGGGTATGATCGCCTACCTGACCGGCAAAATCCTCGACCACACGATCGACCGCATCATCATCGACGTTCAAGGCGTGGGATATGAGGTCTATGTGCCTGTCGGCACCCAAGGTCGACTCGAAGAGAAGGAAGATGGGACCGTCAGCGTCCACATCTTCACGAGCGTTCGCGAAGACGCCATCCAGCTTTATGGATTTGGCACGCGCGACGAGAAAAAGATCTTCGAGCGCGTGACGTCGGTCTCTGGAGTTGGACCAAAGCTCGGCCTCGCCATCTTGAGCGCGCTCGAGCCAAAGGAGCTGTTCGTCGCGGTGGAGACCAACGACATGAACGCCTTGACCAAGGTCAGCGGCGTCGGCAAGAAGACCGCGCAGCGACTTATCCTCGAGCTCAAGTCCAAGTTCGACGGGTTCGCCCTCGACGCCATCGCGCCAAGCGATGGCGCTGGCGGCGCGTTGATCGAGGACTTGCGCAGCGCGCTCGCTAACCTTGGTTATGGCAACAACACCATCGACGAGGTCGCCAGCCAGCTCGCGGGCCGCGCGGATGACTTCGACACCATCGATGACATGTTGCGAGAGGCCTTCAAGCTGCTCCGTTGATGCTCGCACAAGAGAGCAGGTGCAAGCGCGGCGCGCCGAAATCACTCGGCACACCACGCGCAACAAAACCTCCAGACAGGACCGCCTCACAGGCGCATGGAACCTGAAGCGGCCAAGGGAAGGTGAAGACGATGGAACGCAATCACAACCTGGATCAAAAGGGACTCAACAACGAGGAGGAAGCCTTCGAGCGCTCCTTGCGTCCCGCGCAGTTCGAAGACTTTCGAGGACAGGATCACATCAAGGAGAACATGCGCGTGATGGTCAAGTCCGCCAAGATCCGTGGCGAATCACTCGACCACGTGCTCTTTAGCGGACCGCCCGGTCTGGGCAAGACCACGCTCAGCCATATCATCGCGCGCGAGCTCGGGGTGAACCTGCACGTCACCAGCGGCCCGGCCATCGAGAAGAAAGGCGACCTTGTCGGCATCCTCACCGCGCTCGATGAGGGCGATGTGTTGTTCATCGACGAGATCCACCGCCTCAACGCCGTCGTCGAGGAGAACCTCTACCCGGCCATGGAGGACAACTACATCGACATCGTGATCGGTGAAGGTCCGAACTCGCGCAGCATGAAGCTCACGCTCCCTCCCTTCACACTGGTCGGCGCGACGACGCGCGCAGGTTTGCTGACGGCGCCATTGCGCGACCGCTTCGGTTACGTCGCCAGGCTCGACTACTACGACACTGACGAGCTGGCGTTTATCGTGCGTCGCTCGGCAAAGATCCTCGCCATCGGCATCACGCGCGAGGGCTCCTACGAGATCGCGCGCCGCAGCCGTGGAACCCCCCGTATCGCGAACCGCTTGCTGCGCCGCGTGCGTGACTGGGCGATCGTGGACAAGATCGATGAGATCGACGTCAAGCTCGCCGACCACGCCTTGACCAAACTCGACGTGGACGAGCACGGCTTCGATTACCTCGATCGCCTCTACCTCGACGCGCTCGTGATCAAGTTCTCGGGCGGTCCGGTGGGACTCGACACGTTGGCGGCCTCGATCGGCGAGGAGCGGGATACGATCGAAGAGGTCGTCGAACCTTACTTGCTGCAACAAGGCTTTATCCAGCGCACACCTCGCGGGCGACTCGCGACGCAAGCCTCGTTCTCACACCTCGGCATCCCGACCCAGGGATCGATGGTTTGATCCTGACACGAAACACGGTTCGAGCGTGATCCCTGTCTGATATGTTAGAGTGCGCACGATACAGAACGCACTGTCATCCCTTCGTGAGGATCTCATGTCAGACAAGGATCGCGCCGCCGCGCTCTTCTCCGAGACGCTCGCTGCGCTCGCGCTTTCCCCGGAACAAACAAGCGACGCCGAGCTCGCGCGCACGCCCGAGCGCTTCACCCAGTTGCTCGACGAACTCACAGAGGGATTGCGCCAAGATCCTCCCGAACTGAGCGCGTTTCCTGCCACGGACTCCTCCAAAGATCCTGTCCTCGTGTGCGCCCTCCCCTTTCACAGCATGTGCGTACACCACCTCGTCCCATTCTTTGGCACCATCGATGTCGCCTACATTCCTGGCGAAAACATCATCGGCTTTGGCAGCATCGGTCGCGTCGTCGAGCACTTCGCCAAGCGACCCCAGGTGCAAGAGCGCCTGGTGCGCGAGGTCGGCGAATACCTCGAGGAGCACCTGAAGCCCGAAGGGTTGATCGTGCGATGCAGGGCGCGCCAGATGTGCATGGAGCTTCGCGGCGTGCGAAAGCGCGCCATCCTCGTCTCGAGTTACTCGAGCGGCCAGTTAGAACGCGGCCCGGAGCGAGATGAAATCCTTCGCCAGTTCCTCGCCGCAGAGGTCGAACCATGAACAACATCCGCTTCGACGCCCCCGGCATACACCCCTGTGTGATCCTCGGCGCGGGCACAGCAGGCCACGCCGCCGCGGTATGGCTCGACAGCTACAAGGTGCCATTTGTCTGGATCGCTGGTGGCGAAGTCGGCGGGATGTTGCGCCGCGTCTACAACAAGCTCGTCAACGTGCCAGGGCAAAACTTCGCGCATGGACCGGCGTTGAGCGAAGGGCTCGAACAACAGATCGAAGCGAGCAAGTTCGATCCTCCTCGCGCGCTCTCGATCGAGAAGATCACACGCGAACAAGAACACTTCACGCTACATGCCGAAGGCGGCGAATCACTCAAAGCAAGGGTTGTCATCCTGGCGACAGGGACCGAGTACCGCACGCTGGATATCCCCGGAGCAAGTCAAAGCGAGTTGGTCTACAACGAGGACTCCGCGATCATCAGCTACTCGGCCTCGCGCGATGGCGAGCGACTGGCTGGCAAGGAGGTCGCCGTCATCGGCGGAGGTGACGCAGCGTTCGAGAACGCGCTGATTCTGGCAAAGCACGCGTGCAAGGTGCACCTCCTGCTGCGTAGCCTGCCAAGCGCCCGGCGCGCCTTTGTCGGCAAGGTCAAGGAGACAAAAGGAGTCACGATCCATCCGGTCCCGACAACCGTTCGACGCGTGGAGCAAAAATCACCCGAGACATTGCGGCTTCATCTGGCGCATGGCGAGGGTGCGCCCGACAGCACGCTCGATGTCGGGGGTATGGTCATTCGCATTGGCGTCGCGCCGACCTGCCCGAGGTTGGCGTTCGACATCGAAAGGGACGCGAGCGGCTATATTCATGTGGACGCGGAACAAAGCACATCGACGCCGAGGTTACTGGCTGCGGGTGATGTCACCTCGCACAAGCTGCGCGCGATCGTTTGCGCGGCGAGTCAGGGCGCGACCGCAGCGCTGACAGCCGCAGAATTGCTGGGCGCGTTCCGTTTTGATGAGGATGAGATTTGACCCTGGAGAGAAAGTGTGTAAGTTGCACACAAACCGGAACACTTCGGGCTGTTCCATTCAACACTTCTCCTCCCTACCCGAAAGGAGGCGCACTAGAATTGAAAAAGAGGTACATCATGCACACGCAAACCACGTGGCTAAAATCGCTCAAACGCACAAACTCACCGTTCGACGTTTACACGACGGTGACACCGACAAACGGCGTCGCAGCGCGCGAATACACCGAGAAGCGGTGTTCGCAAAAGACGGTCCGCCCACCCAACACCAAGGGCTGACCCCTTCCCCATCGTGAAGGTCCACGAACCCAACCTTCACGAACACGAATCACTCACCCACTTCCCTGGTCCGCAACTGTTCGACGGCCTGTTGGAAGACCTCTCCGCGGTGAGCATAAGATCTGAACATATCGAAGCTCGAGCACGCAGGGCTGAGGACAACAGTTCCTCCTTGGCCCGCGACTCGGTGCGCCTTCTCGACGGCCTCCTCCATGGAGTCGGCCTCGTGCAGGTTTCGTTTCTCGAAACCTGCCTCGGCGAGCTCTGTGGCGAGCCGCTGACGCAAGTCACCGATCGAAATCACCGCGCTGGCGCGTTCGGTGAGGAGTTCGCAAAATGCGCTCAGATCGAGCCCCTTATCCACACCACCGACGATGGCGACGAAAGGATCGGACAGCCCCTTTAGCCCTGCCATCGCCGCGTGGGCGTTGGTTGCCTTGGAGTCGTCGATAAAGTGCACGCCCGCCGCAACGCCGAGTGATTCGAAGCGGTGTGGCAAGCCGACAAATGTCGTGAATGCCTCGACAATGGTCGCGAACGGAACGCCGCGCATATGCGCGGTGCCTGCGGCGCACAACATGTTGAGCATGTTGTGCGGGCCGCCGAGGCCGAGCGTCGAGGTGTCCTCACACCAACAAGTAGCAACCTGTTGATTGTCCGAAGTGTCGGCAAAGTAGAACTTGCCATCCTCGAGCCACATCGCCGCGTCGCCGCCAGAGGCGGCGTCTTTATCGAGGCCGAAGAAGCCGACGCGTCCGGGGAAATCGATAGCCCAGGTTCTGGCGCGCGCGTCGTGGCCATTGAGCCAGAGCCAACCATCCACATCCATGTTGAGGATCATCGCCCGCTTGGCTTCACAGTAAGCGTCGAAATCCCCCTCGAAGTAATCGAGGTGGTCATCAGCGAGGTTGGTGAGGCAAGCATCGCGCGGCTTGAAACCGTGCGTGGTCCAGAGCTGGAAGGCGCTGACTTCTGCGATGACGACGCCATCGGCGGGGACTCGCGAGATGACCTCACACAGCGGCGTGCCGATGTTCCCGGCGACCTCGGTGGTGATGCCATGGTGCTTGTAAATAGCGCCGATGAGGGTCGTCGTCGTCGTCTTGCCGTCGGTGCCAGTGATGGCGACAAAGGGGGCGCGAGAGACCTCGAAGGCGAGCTCGATCTCGGAAATCACCGGGACACCGGCATCAGCGGCGGCGGCAAAGATCGAGAGCGAGGGCTTGAGCCCAGGAGAGGTCACGATGACCTCGCAGTTTTCAAAAACGTTGCCACCGGCGACAACCTGAACGCGCGCGTCCAGGTTGTCGAGTGTGCCGAGATCCTCGCGAGAGTCCGAGAGGATGACCGCTTTTCCTGCGGCTGCGAGCAAGTTCGCAGCGGCGATGCCGCTGCGACCTGCGCCCCAGACAGCGAAGGTCTGGTGCACGTCGAGGAAAGTGGCCATCTCAGTCCTCCGGGAGCGTACGTGGTCCGCCAGCCTGTTGGCCGAGCGAGGGAGCAACCCTGGTGGCGCCCGCTCTGCGGGCGCACTCGGCGATAAACGCATCGGCCATCTGGAAGAAGTCATCCCCACCAAAGAAGATCACCTTGTCGCCCGGGCGTGTGTGCTCGAGCAGGTAGGCGTTGATATCGTTCTGATCGGGGATGTGTGTGACGTTGAGATCGTTCTCGCGGATTTTCTCGACGACGAGCTCGGTGTCCACGCCAGGGATCGGGTCTTCGTTGGCGGCATACATGGTCGTGATGATGACCTCGTCCGAGCCGTGGAAGGCCGCGCCGTACTCATCCTGAAGGTACTTGATGAGGGTGTAGCGGTAAGGCTTGAAGACGGAGATGATGCGGCCATCGACGAGATCTCTGGCGGACTCGAGGACCTTGCGCATACAGGTGGGGTGGCTGTTGTAGTCCTTGACGGCCATGACGCCGCCCCCCTGCTCGATGGTGAAGCGGTTCTCGAGCCCCTTGTAGGTAGCGAGGGCTTCGCGGATGACATCGGGCGCGACGCCGACGCGGCGCGCGACGGCGGTCGCGGCCATGGCGTTGACGACGTTGTAGCGCCCTGGGAGGTTGAGCTCGTAGTCGCCCAGTGATTCTCCGCGATGGAATGTCTCGAAGCGGATGGGGAGCTGCCCCTTTCCATCGAGGACGGCGCGCCACTCGGTCTTCTGCTCGACACCATAGCCTGTGGGGCGCATGCGCAGGGCCTCGGCGAGTCGGCGGTTCCCTTCGCAATCGAGGTTGATGAAGACCTCCTTGAGGCGGTCGTTTTCCTCGAGGAAGCGCTGCATGTTCTCGATGATGTCATCCCAATCCGAGTAGTAATTGAGGTGGTCTGGCTCGAGGAAGTTGCACACGACGTAATCGAGGTCGAAGTTGCGGTGCGTGCCATCGCTCTCGTCGACCTCGACGACCATCCAGTCCTCGCCATCGCGCGCGTTAATCCCGAAGTTCTGGAGGCGACCTCCGATCACGAAGCCAGGCGCGAGGCCCGCACATTCGAGAATCCAGGTGATCATGCTCGAGACGGTGCCCTTGCCATGGGTGCCGGTGACACCGATGGTTCGGCGCGAGGAGATGAGCTCGTTCAACACGCGCGAGCGGTGGATGATCGGCATGCCGCGTTCCTTGGCGGCGCGAAGCTCGACGTTGTGGTCCGGGATCGCGGTCGAGACGACGATGGCGTCGGCGCCATCGATATTGCTCGCGTCGTGTCCGATGGTGACCTTCATCCCGAGCGCGACCATTTCATCGGTGAGCGCGCTCTGGCGCACGTCCGAGCCGGAGACCTCGAAACCTCGTGCGTGGAGGATTCTTGCCACAGCAGAGACCCCGATCCCGCCGATTCCGATGAGGTGAACTTTCTTGAATTCCTCGAGCATGCGCTACTCCTTGCGTCGCGACCTGTCCAACCTGGAAACCTGGCAAAGCGCTTAACATATTCTGGATCTCATCGTCGAGTCTTCACAGCCTCATGAAAAGCAAACCCATTGCATCCTGACGCCACATTTTGCACACTTCGCCTGCACCAGGGCGCGATGCTATGCAACGGATAGGTTTGTGGTAGAGCAACGCATGACATGCACGAATATTGGGAGCCAAGATGACGAGCAGCGATAGGATGAAGCGATGGTCGAGGACGGGAGTTGGCGTGGCGTTTGCTGCGCTCGCGTTTGGATGTCAGGAGGTCGAGGAGCCAAAGCCCGTGCTCACGCAGCAGCAGTGGGCCGAGGTTCAGAAGGACATCTTGAGCGAAGCTCCAAATCCACAGCACGCAGTCAACGCGACCTTCGATGACTCGCTCGAGCTGCTCGGTTTTGACGTCCACACCCCGCTCACTCCTGGAAAACCCGTCGAGTTGACCTGGTACTGGAAGGTGAACAAGGAGACCAAGAAGAACTGGTCGGTGTTCGTGCACCTGGACTCGAAAGAAAAGCCCGTGCGTCAGAACCTCGATCACGTGCCGATGGAGGGTCGCTACCCGACCTCGGCGTGGAAGAAGGGACAGATCGTCCGCGTGCGTCAGAAGGCGACGCTTCGCCCGGATATGCCAAACGGAAAGGCGGTCCCTTACATCGGGCTCTACGATCCGAAGTCTCCCAAGATGCTCACGCGCATGAAGCTGACCAAGGGCAAGGGGGACAAGGAGAACCGCGCGGTCGGTCCCGAGTTAACCGTGGTCGGAGGCAAGGCGCCCGCGAACGTCAAGAATGCGCCCGCCACCGCGCAAGGCAAACCTCGCTACGCCGTGCGCACCATCGAGGGAGACCAGGGCAAGGTGGAAGTCGATGGCAAGCTGTCAGAGCCTGTGTGGGCCACGCTCCAACCGGCACGCCTCAAGCCCTTTGGCGCAGGTCAAAAGTATGAGACCTGGGTCAAGGTGTTCGCCACCGCGGACGCGCTCTATATCGCGGGTTACATGGAGGACAAGCACGCGTGGGGAACGCTCGAGGATCGCGACGCGGACACCTGGAAGCAGGAAGTCCTGGAGGTCTTTATCGACCCGGACGGCGATGGCAAGGACTACCTCGAGCTCCAGCTGACGCCCAACAACGTGATCTTCGACGCGAACTTCAAGCAACGCCTCGGGCAAGGGGAAGGATCGCGCCAGGAGCAGATCGACAGGGCGCGCGCCTGGAACATGGAGGGTCTGGAGGCGAAGGCATTCGTCGACGGCACGCTCAACAACGACAAGGACGAGGATAAGTTCTGGTCGGTCGAGATCAAGCTCCCGTTCGCGTCCATCCCTGGCGCTGGCGGCAAGGCCGCAAAACCTGGCGACAACTGGGCGATCAACTTCTACCGCTTCGATCGCCCCGAAGCCAAGAAGTCCTATGCGTATGCATGGAGCACGGAGCCTCGCGGAGATTTTCACGAGGTCTCGAAGTTCGGCGAGCTTCGCTTCGTGCCAGTGGTCAACCGCGTGCGTAGCTTGCAGTTGCCGGATCTGAAGAAGAAGGACCCCACTCCCGAAAGCGGTCAACTCGATCTGAAGAAGACCACCCCCAAGCTCGAGCTCAAGCCGAGCCTTGGCGCCAAGCCAAATCGAAAACTCACGGACAAACCGATCGGAAAGCAGTGAACGATCGTATTTTCAGTGAGACCTCGCCCCACATGTGGGGAAAAGGGGATGCCAACTCGGGCACTCGCTGTTATTATCGGCAAATGGCACGACCAGTTCACATTCTGATAAGGGGATTCTCCCTTGTCGGACAGGTATGAATCCTCGCAAGGACGAGAGACCAAGATGGCAAGTGATAAGCGCAAGCAAAGTTTGTATTTCCCAGAAGACTACTTGGAGGAGATCCGGGCCGAGTCGATCCGTCAGGATCGCTCGATGTCATGGCTTGTTCAGAAAGCCTGGGAGATCTCGCGAGAAACGATCAAGTCTTTCCCTGCCGCCAATGACTACATCCCTGGCGAGACGGTCGGCGACGACGAGAAAGAAGATTGAAGCGACGTTCGTGATGACGCGAACGGTCGCGCAGCTTCTGGCATAACCGCCAGAGGCGACGAGCAACAAAAAGGCGCCCTGGATGCTTCGCATCCAGGGCGCCTTTTTGGTGCTCGTCGCGAACCCTGCGACCCCGGCCATCGCGCTAGCGCGATGGCCGGGGTCGCAGGGATACAAGGCTCACTTGGGGTGCACGCCGATCCTCAGGACCTCGTCGAACAGGTCGCTGTCGCCGAGCCACTCGCGGTCTTCACCATTGGCGAGCACGGACCACACATCGAACGTCGCGGCTGCCTTGGAGACATCGGTGACGTTGGGGTTGGTGGCGAGGAAGGCGAGCTCCTGGCCGTTTGGAGACAACACCGCGTTGTCGATGTAGATCACGCAGTCGGTGATATCGATGCGGTTCTCGGTCAGGTCATAGCAGCGGCCATCGTCAAAGTTCTCGGCCATGTTGCCCGTGACCACGTCCACCACGCCGCCGAGCGGCGAGATGCGCAGGATGTCCGTATCCCCCATGTTGATCTCGCCGGGGCGGCCGCCGCACTCGCGCGCGGCCGTGACGTAGAGGTTGCCGTCAGCGCCAAACGTCAGCGGAGGGCGCACGTCGGTGTACTCGTAGCCGTCGATCTCCTGGGTCAACTCGCAGCCCTCACGTGAAGGCACGTTGCCGACGCGAGGTTGCTTGGGCGTGTTTGGCAAGCCGAGCACCACGCGGCGCGGGATGCATCTGGCGAGGTCGAGCTGGAAGTCCGACGGGATATAACACTCGTGCGCTGGAGAGCACTCGCTGTCTGCGGTGCACTCGGCGCCATCGCTGCTGCCGTTGGAGATCTCGTCGAGCGCCTCGAGGTCAAACGTGCGCACGGTGACTTCGCGCGCGGTGCACAGGTCATTCTCACCGCAGTGACGACCCTTGGCCGCGTCGCAATCACCGTTGCCCGAGCAGACGTTGTAGTTGTTCGGGGCGGTGGTCAGCAACGCCATGAAGCGACCATCTGGTGAGAACGCCACGGGGATGTTCGAGCCAAAGTAGCTGCCGCCGGTCTCCTGATAGTTCCCGCCGTCGATGACGTGGATCTGGTTCGCGGAAGTGATCGAGGTGCCGATATCCGCGACGCGAATGCTGAGCGTTTGCAGGCTCGGGCTAAACGTGACGGCCTTGCCCGCTGTCGACGAGATATGCCAGGAGTCCTGCGTATCGCGCGAATCCCCCTTGACCGTGAGTTCGCCGATCGCTTGCTCCTGCGTGGCGCCGAGTTCGAGGTAATAGGCCATCTTTCCTGCGCCGTTGTCACGCATGTAGGTGACCATATCCCCTTTGAAGAGGACGCGCTCGACGGACTCCGCGATCACGCTGCCATCGCCCTGCGCTTGGAGGTTGTCCACGCTGGTCGCGTAGACATCGAAGGCGTTGACTCCCTGCGAGGAGGGGCGGATGTAGACGAAGTAGCTGAGGTCTGTGGAGAGCCAGCAGCCAATCTCGCAGTGCGAGGAGGTCGTGGTGACCTGTGTCTTTTGACCACTGGAGGTATCGACCGCCCAGAGGAAGCGACGCCCCTTCTCGTCCCCCGAGCCCTTCTTGAGGAGGTAGGAGATGATGTAGTCCTCGTCCTCGAAGGTGGTCGTGTTGTTGCCAGGGTCCATGTCCGTATCGGTCGAATCCATGTCGCCCTCCATCGCCATGTCGGGGATGTTGGAGGCGATGCAGACCTGGTTGCGGCAAGAGAGGCCCTGCTCGCACTGGCTGTCGATTTCGCACGACTCCCCTTCCTTGGCGAGCTGCGGCTCGGGATCAGGGTCGGGGCTGCAACCAGTCAGAGCAAAAAGCAACGATGCAGAGAGCGCCATGCTCTCGAGCAACGGGATTCTAGGGTGATTCATCGGTCCCTCATGATGATTCAAATCGATATCAGCAACCGGAGCGAAACAAACACTCCGGGTCGTGCGACGCGGCACGCGAGTGAAAGGCACTATAAAAGCGCCTCCCTCGCGTATCAAGCCCGCCTTGCACGACGCTTCGCGCGCTCGTAAACGCGACGGCGAGTCAAAGAGAACTCTGACGCGATCCTCACACCAGAGCACGAGAACCACGGCCAAACAAGCCATTTACCTGGACAGCGCCCTTTTGGATGCTTGCCACAACGCCTCCATCTCCTCCAGGGTCGCGTCCTCTGGATCGACGCCCTGACGGGTCAGCTCGCGCTCGATGTAGGCGAAGCGAGCGCGAAACTTGGCGTTGGTCGCGCCCAGCGCTTCCACCGGATCGATGCCTGATTTGCGCGCGACCATGCAGGCGGCAAACAGCAAATCTCCGATCTCGGAGAGGATCATTGAAGGATCAGGATCGTGCGCCTCGAGGACCTCGCGAAGCTCCTCGGCCTCTTCCTCGACCTTCTCGAGCGCCTCGAGCGCGAACTCCCAATCAAACCCCACGATCGCGGCGCGATCTCCGAGCGCGACCGCCTCGGTCAACGGATCAGCAGCGGTCGCGTGCACGGCATCGAGCAATGAATCTTCTTCTTCGGTGGTGGCCATCGCTATCGCTCCTCTCTTGTGCCCATACTCTGTCGAAAATCACAGGAAACGAGACGTCCCTAATCGACGCCTGGAGTCAGCGCAAGAACCATCGGCTCTCGAGCCCTGGTGTCCGCGTCGCATCGACGCACGCGCCACCGCTCGTGCGCGCTCGCCAGCCATGGCCGACAAACGACTGGAGCGCGAGCTCGCTTCGCGGAGGGAGGATGCCATAGCTCTTCTCGGAACCATCAGGCGCCACCCAGAAAACCTCGAGCGCGTCCGTGGTCGACTGGTTGATGACCATGACCGAAGCAGGCTCGCCGCCAGCGCCAGAGCTCACCTCTTCACACGGGATGGCTGGCGCGATGATGTGGCGAAACGCGCACTGCTTCTGCGCCATGGCAATCGGCGACCACGGCGACCCCTGCTCCAGCGCGCACCGTTTGGACCATTTGCGAGGTCCAAACACGTCCTGGATAAGCTCGTGGAGCAGAGGATCATGCTCGAGCAACTCTGCTCGCGTGTTGACGGCGTTGTGAATGCCATTTGCAGGGATCGCCTCTGCGTTGGCGTCGAAGTAAGATTGCACGCCCTCGGCCCAGTACTCGCGCAGGTCCACCGCCGCATAGGTGTCCGCCCAGCGCCCCTCTTCCATGGCCAGGTTGTACGCGCGCTCGAGCTTTCCATGCAGCTCATCTGCGCCATCGAGGCCGCCGAGGCCGAGTTCGTAGATGGCATGTGAGAGCTCGTGGATGAGGATATGCTCGGTCCTGTGCAGGTCGGTCTCTGTCTGCAACAGATTCTCGACGTTGATCAAAAGCACTGGCCTCGGGAGCGTCGGCCCGAGCGCTCTGGCGCGCACGTTCCAATCCACCTGAGGAAAGACCTGGTTGAGGTCGGCGAGCTCGGGGATGTCGGTCGTCTGCTCGCTCTCGGCAAGAATGGCGACGCGGACGTTGGCGCGTCGCAGCGCCGCCGCGACGCAGGGTCTCTCGTCGAGCATCTGGTGCAAGACGTAGTGAACGACGCGGTGTGCCTCGTCGGGGACGCTGTCCGAGGAGAGCACGGGCAGCGGCGCTCCCGGCGAGCTCTTCTTGTAGAAGGAGGGCCAACGGCGCGCAGGATCTGGCGAGGTAATCTCGACCTGAGGACAAGCAGGCATGGCGCCAATGGCGCTCACCGGAGCGCCATCGCCAGCGGGCGCAGCTTCGGTTTCTCCGACTGGCGCCGATGGCTTTGGCTCGGGCGCGCCCTTGCACGCGAGGCAGGAGGCGAACACGAGGATCACCATGACGAGGTTGCCCATGGATGCGCGCTTCATTGAGGTGCTCCTCGAAAACAGATGACCGACGGGTCGGAAATTACCTTGAACCTTGATGGGGTGACCGTGTGCACACTACAATGGATAAAGCAGAGCTTGAACATTTCGCATAGATACAAGATGCGCCCTATCTCTTCTTTATCATCCTCGAGGTCCCTGGTGACAGGAAGGACAGATTGGACCGCGCGGTTTTGGCGAGCATGGCGAACAGGTCTCCTGTTCGCGATCTTGTTCATGACCAGCGCGAGCGCGCTCGCGCAAACGTACGACCCGACGGAGCAACCGCAGATCGACTTCTCGGAGGAGGCGAACAAACGCAAGCCTATCCCCGCGAGTAAGATCACGCCGGTGAGCCTGAAGGTCCACTGGAACCTCTACAAAGAGGTCGTGCGCAGCGGCAAATCGGGTAACGACCAGCTCAACGCATTGAGAGACGACGCCATCAGCGTCGGCCAGCGCAACCTGCCTGCGACCACGTTCGCCGCGATCAGGTTGGTGCAGGATCGCCACGAGCAAGGAAAGCTCCCGCTCGATGAAGCGTCCGCGAGCCTCAAGGCGATGCATGACTTGAGCCCATCGCTGCCGCACCCAAAGCTCGCGCGCGCCAGGTTGCAGGCAAAGACGCCAGCAAAGATCGGCCAGGTGGTCACGGACACGCGCGATGGCTGGAAGCTCGCGTTTCAGTGGCCCGACACCCGCGTCCCCTACCTGTTTAACATCGCGTTAACCTTGCTGCTTGCCACCGTGGGCGCCTCGCTCGTGTTCTTGCTGGCGCAGCTGTTTCGCTACTTCAGCGTGGTCTCCTATGACTTCGTGCGCCTGCTCCCGACGGGGTTCTCGAGCAACCAGGGAGTGATTTTGCTGCTGGGCATCATCCTGGTGCCAGGGCTGCTGTTGCAGAGCCCGCTGCTCTCGGCGCTGATTTTGTTGATGGCCTTGAGCGTGGCGCAACAACTTCGAGAGCGCGTGGTCACGGCGATCATCTTCGGCTTGCTTATCGCCCTGCCACAGATCGAGAACACGCTCTCGGATGCGCTGACCTGGTCCACAGGATCGAGCCGCGAGCTGCTCCAGGCGCAGTACACCGTGTGTGATGATCGCTGCTTCGACACGCTCGAGGCGCGCTACCGAGAGAGCCGCGAGAACAAGGACGTGATCCTCGACTACACGTACTGGATGCACATCTATCGGTCGGGCAATCCGGGCAGGATCATCGGCGAGAATGGTCTGAGCGAGGAGGAGATCAGCACGTGGCCAAAATCACTGCAAGGGTATGGGTATAACTTGCTCGGCGCGTCGACGGTCGCGATGGCCGAGCCAGAGGGGGGCATCCCGATTCTGGAGAAGGCCGCGACCTTGATCGGCAAGAACTCGCCAGCGCCCAACCTGAACCTGCTGCGCGCGCACCAGATGCTAGACGATGAATCCAACGCCCAGGAGGCCATCGATAAAGCGAACCTGATCGACCTCGATCAGACAATGTTGCACCTGAATTTAAAGCGGATGGATATCAACAGCTGGCTCTCGGTGCCCGCCCTCCCCTCGACATACTTTTGGAAGCGTCATCGACAGGCAAACACCCAACAGGTCGACCTGATCTCGCGCTTCTGGCCCTACCTGGCAGGAAAGAACGTGCCGCTCGGCTGGGCGATGTATATCGGAGGCGTGGGGTTGATCCTCTTGCTGTTGACGATCCCCTTGCCGATCCGGGGAGTGACGAGCACGCCGTGCCCCTCGTGTGGGTTGGCGCGCGATCCCGAGGATGGCAAGAAGAACGGAGACCACCACTTCTGCATGAGCTGCTACCGCACGTATGTGGCGGGCGCGAGCATGGACTTCGAGGCGCGCGTGACGAGCGAGGACACGTTGAGCCAGCGACGCAGGTTGCAGGAGCTTATCCGTCGAACGATGAGCGCGCTGATGCCAGGGGGTGGACACGCGACCTCGGGTTATGGCTTCGCGGGCTTCTTCACGTCCATTTGCTTCTTTGTCGGCGGCCTGCTCCTCTGGATTCCAGGCGGCATCTGGAGGGCTCCCGAGGATCTGATCTTCCTGGACTGGATGGGCTTCTCGATCATCGGCGCGGTCTTCCTGATCATCACGCTATGCATCGGATTCTACGGCGCCGCGCGCGATATCCCCCCGGTGATTCTCAAGGTCAAGCAGTTCCATCAGGGAGCAAAGGAGGGTCGCGATGCCTGAAGAAAAGCAAGGGACAGAGAAGTCCTCGGGCTCATCGATCGGCGCGTTGATCGTTCACCACAGCGTGACGGTGATTCTCGTGGTCGCCATGCTCGTGCTGGGGGTGTGGGGCTATATCACATTTCGAAAGAACGACTTCTTCTACACGCCGGAAGAGACGGGCTCATCGACGCAACGTTACCTCGTGGCCTCGCAGCTCCAACGCATCGAGCTGGCCGCCGATGCCTACCAGAAGATTCACGAGTCACCCCCCATTTCGCTCGATTCTCTGGTCGAAGAGGGGCTCCTGACCTCCAAGGATCTGAACTATCCTTCGCGTGATATCACCTACGAGCTCCAGATCGATGGCTCCGATATCAAGATCACCTACAAGCTCGAACGAGGCGGCGCGAGCCTCGACGCGGGCGGTGGAGAAGCGGTCCTCGAGCCCGCCGGTGACACAGCCGACGAGCCAAAAGCAGACGAGGAGGCGCCCGCGAAAGCGGACGCCGAGGAAGCAGAGCCAGAGGATGCCCCCGCCGCCAAACCAAAGAAGGGGAAGAAAAAAGGCACCGGGGGCGAATAAATCCTCCCGCCGTCCGGTTTGCCAAGATGAAACCGCCCGTGGCGCGACGCCATGGGTGATAACGAGCATCCAACCGCACGAGCCGCGCCATCTTTTCTCAAAGATGGCGCGAGACATGGAGCACCTCGACGATGCTGATGATCCTGACTTGTACGCTGCCCACCGAGGCGACGTGCACGCAAAGCCGGAGGCTATCTCCGCGCGTGCACCAACAGAGCTGGGGCTGAGTCGTGGCCAACAAGGCCACGCTCACGCTGACACCAGGCGCGCGATCCGTATGCTTCTGACATCGGCGCATGGCGTGCACCCCACCAGTTCGACTCGAAACCGAACACATGATGTGATAGGGCATTATGCTGAATGCAGAGCGACCTCTTATGCTCGAGCGTTCCGGCTGAATGCACACACGTGTTCTTCTTGTAGCCATCCATTGCCTCCCCTCGACAAAGAGAACGAGGGGTGTGATCGGGTGGTGTTATCAAGCAGCTTCAGGAACCCTCGAGGTTATCCATGGATACCATTACGTTGACAGATCAACCTGATTTGACCACCACCAAGCAGCTCTCCCTCGGTGAGGAGAGCGCAGCGCGCTACCTGTATGGGCAAAACAACGAGCACCTGCGCCAGATCGAAGCGGCGCTGGATCTCGAGATCGGCGCGCGGGGCAAGGACCTCACGATCAAGGGGAGCGACGCGGACGTGGCCTTTGCCACGCTCTTGCTCGAGCAACTCTACGCGCTGGCTGCGCGTGGCCACACGCTCGGGAGCCCGGATATCCGGCGCGCGATCGAGACGCTGGAGATGGATCGCAGCGTCGATCTGACCGAAATCTACGGCGACAAGATCTTTGTCTCGGCGTCGAACAAGGTCATCGCGCCAAAGACAATCGCTCAAAAGCTCTACATCGACAGCATCCGTCGAAATGACCTGGTCTTCGGGATCGGCCCTGCCGGTACAGGGAAGACCTATCTCGCGGTGGCGATGGCGATGGCCGCGCTCCAGACCAAGCAGGTCAAGCGCATCATCCTGACGCGACCGGCGGTGGAGGCTGGCGAGCGGCTCGGGTTTCTCCCAGGAGACCTGGCCGAGAAGGTCAACCCGTACCTGCGCCCGTTGCTCGATGCGATCTCGGACCTCTCGGACGCCGATCGCACCGCTCGCATGGTCGAGCGAGGAATCATCGAGATCGCGCCGCTGGCGTTCATGCGCGGGCGCACGCTCAATGATGCCTTTATCATCCTCGATGAGGCGCAAAACACGACGCGCGAGCAGATGAAGATGTTCCTGACCCGCATCGGCTTTCACTCCAAGGCCGTGGTCAACGGAGACATCACCCAGATCGACCTCCAGCGCCACCGCGACTCGGGGTTGATCGAGGCGCAGCGCATCCTGCGCGGCGTCGATGGGATCGGCTTCGCGAAGTTTACCGACGTGGACGTGGTGCGCCACGACCTCGTCCAGCGTATCATTCGTGCCTACGAGCACGAGCAGGAGCGCAGGCTCCAGGGCGCGAACGACGACCGCTCTCGCGCGGATCGCGACGACGCGTGATGCCTGTTTGACCTGACCGAAACACCCGAGGGCGTAGAGCGAGAAGAGGACAGCAAGCTGTCCTCATCTCGCGCTACGCCCGCGGGTGGCGGGTGGGTTAGACTCGTGCCCCCCCGACGAGATGCGGCGCC
>JAYZVO010000084.1:0-3724 GCA_036155555.1 Myxococcota bacterium | reverse complement strand
GTGCGGCGAGAGCGAGGATTGAATTCTCGCTCTCGCCGCACACGGCTCGTCTCTTCTCAGCAGGGCTCGTGCGGTTCGGACAGGATGACAAATTGCAGTGAGTGATCCTGTCGGTGTGCTCGAGGGGGGCAACAGGACTCAGTGGTTAAACTGCTCTTCTTCGGTGGAGCCATCGAGTGAAGTGGTCGACGCCTCGCCGCCAGTGACGGTGAGTTGGATCTGGTCGAAGTAACCTGCGCCCACGAAAGACTGGTGCTTGATCGCGCGGTATCCGACGCTCTTCTCGAGTGAGAACTCGCGCTCCTGGAGGACCGAGTAAGCGGCCATGCCACGGTCGCGGTAACCTTGCGCGAGCTCGAAGATCGCCGTGTTGAGCGAGTGGAAGCCCGACAGGGTCACGAACTGGAGCGCGTAGCCCATCTCGCCGAGTTGCTCCTGGAAGGTCGCGATGGTCTCGTCGTCGAGGTGCATCTTCCAGTTGAACGATGGCGAGCAGTTGTAGGCGAGCAGCTTGCCTGGGTACTTCTCGTGGATGGCTTGCGCGAATTCGCGCGCCTCGCCGATGTCGGGCGTGGAGGTCTCGCACCAGACGAGGTCGGCGTACTCAGCGTAGGCGAGGCCACGCTCGATGGCGTAGTCGAGGCCACCGTCAATGCGATAGAAACCTTCGGCCGTGCGCGAGCCAGCGATGTACTTGGAGTCGTAAGGGTCGTGGTCGCTGGTGATGAGCTTTGCTGCGTGTGCGTCGGTGCGAGCGACGAGCAGGGTCGGGACGCCGGAGACGTCAGCGCCCAGGCGAGCTGCAGCGAGCTTGTTCTTGAACTCGCTGGTGGGGACGAGCACCTTGCCGCCCATGTGACCGCACTTCTTGGCGCTCGAGAGTTGATCCTCGAAGTGCACGCCAGCCGCGCCTGCCTTGATCATGCTCTTCATGAGCTCGAAGGCGTTGAGGTTGCCGCCAAAGCCAGCCTCGGCGTCTGCCACGACGGGAGCAAACCAGTGGGGGCCTTCGCGACCTTCCATGTGATCGATCTGGTCAGCGCGCGTGAGGGCGTTGTTGATGCGTTCGACGAGCGCGGGGACCGAGTCGACAGGGTAGAGGCTCTGGTCGGGGTAGACCTGGCCGGAGGTGTTCGCGTCACCGGCGGTTTGCCAGCCGCTGACGTAGATCGCCTCGAGGCCCGCCTGGACTTCCTGGATTGCCTGGTTGCCCGTCAAGGCGCTGAGCATGCGCACGAAGGGGCGCTCCTGGAAGAGCTTCCAGAGGCGCTCGGAGCCCAGGCGAGCGAGCGTGTGCTCGACCTGTACGGAGCCGCGCAACTTCACCACCTGCTCGGCGGAGTAAGGGCGCTTGATCCCTTTCCAGCGAGGATCGGTGGCCCAATGTTCTTCGAGTTGGCGGATGGCTTCTTTGCGGTCGGTCATCACTTGTCTCCTTGGTGATTATACCTTCCGATCATCGGAAGTGATGGGTCGGATGGCTTCGTTCGCTGGTTGGCGAGCGGTTGCTGTTGGCCTCGCAGTGAAGGGCATTCACGAGCGCCCTCGCTTCAAAACATCGGTCTCAGTCCAGGTGCTTGTAGGCAATCAGGGTCAGGAAATCGACGAAGTCATCGCCGGTGGAGACCTCATCGAAGATCTGCCTTGCCACGGCGTATTTCTCCTGATCGAAGGCTGCCTCGCCGACCTCTTCGCGGATTTTGGCGAGCTCCTCGTCCACGATCTGGTCGTAGAGTTCGCGAGTCAGCGTGCGGCCATCCGCGAGCGCGGCGCCCTTGCTGAGCCATTGCCAGAGCTGGGAGCGAGAGATCTCCGCGGTGGCGGCGTCCTCCATCAGGTTGTGCAGCGCGGCCGCGCCGACACCGCGCAACCAGGAAGCGATGTAGAGGATGCCGACGCTCGCGTTGAGGCGAACGCCAGCTTCTGTGATCTTGCCCCCTTCGATGGTGAAGTTGACCAGGTCTGCTTCGGTGACCTCGACCTCGGGGCGAAGCACATGCTTCTGGTGTGGCGCGCCGTTCAGGACCGCCTCGAATGCCTGGCGTGCGACGTCGACGAGGCCAGGGTGGGCGACCCATGTGCCATCGAAGCCGTCCTTTGCCTCGCGCTCCTTGTCCGCGGTGACCTTTTGGTAGGCGTTGGCGTTGACGTCAGGGTCGCGGCTCGGGATGAACGCGGCCATGCCGCCGATCGCGTGGGCGCCGCGCTTGTGACACGTCTGCACGAGCAGGTCGGTGTAAGCGCGCATGAAGGGGACTTGCATGGTGATCTGCGCGCGGTCAGGGAAGACGACGTCGTGGTGTCTGAACTTCTTGATCGCGCTGAAGATGTAGTCCCAACGGCCTGCGTTGATGCCCGCGATGTGTTCGCGCAGCTCGTAGAGGAGTTCGTCGATTTCGTAGGAGAGCAGGATGTTCTCGAGCAGCACGGTCGCCTTGATCGTGCCGCGTTCGAGGCCGAGCTCGTCCTGGGCCAGGTTGAAGACGTCGTTCCAGAGGCGCCCTTCGAGGTGGCTCTCGAGCTTTGGCAAGTAGAAGTAGGGGCCCGCGCCGTTTTCGAGCAATGCCTTCGCGTTGTGAAAGAAGTAGAGCCCGAAGTCGACGAGCGAGGCAGACGCTGGCTCGCCGTCGATCAGGATGTGCTTCTCCTCGAGGTGCCAGCCGCGAGGGCGCACGAGCAACGTGGCCACCTTGTCATCGAGCGCGTAGGTGCCCTTGGTGGGGTGCTCGTAGGTGATGGTGCCGCGGATGGCGTCGCGCAGGTTGAGCTGCCCCTCGATGGTGTTGGTCCAAGTGGGGGAGTTGGCGTCCTCGAAGTCGGCCATGAAGACATCTGCGCCGGAGTTGAGCGCGTTGATGACCATCTTTCGGTCGACAGGTCCAGTGATTTCGACGGTTCGGCGCTGCAACGCGTCGGGGATGGGCGCGACGCTCCAGCTCCCCTGGCGCACGTCGCGGGTTTCTTCGAGGAAGGTTGGTTTGGCGCCCGCGTCGAGTTGTTTCTGTCGCACCGCGCGTTTCTCGAGAAGTTCCAACCTCCGCGCGTTGTGAGCGCGATGCAGGGTCGCGACAAACGCGAGCGCTTCCTGGGTGAGGATGTCCTCGAAGTTGGGTTCTGGCTTCGAGGTGATGGTGACTCCTTGCGGGGTGCTCCATGGCGCCATGCTGCTGCTCCTATCGGCTCGAAAAAGAAACGTTGGCGGACCAACTTTGAGGTCGTTGACAAATGAATGAGTACTCATTCATTTTGTTAAAGTCAAATAAATTCTACCACAAGGGGAAGAAATGACGCAATGCGTCATGGTGCATTTGCCTCTCCCCCTCACGCTGTGCGGTGCGTCTTTTGTTCCAGGTTCGGCGCGTCGGGCTCTCGGTCGCTCATATGGATTCGATGCGCTCTGTTCGAGGTGGGTTTGCGGCGAGAGGCGTGATCTGAGTCACGCCTCTCGCCGCACAGGTTGGCAAAAAATGTTCGCAGTATAAGAAGAAGCCCACCCCCCTTCGGGACCCAAGAGATCCCCCCGCCTCAAGCCAACCTCGCGCACCCCGGCCTTCCAATTTCCTCCAACCTCTTCCTCGCTCCGATGGTCAGCGCTCGCTCCAAACAACACATCCAGCAACCACCGACCTCGAACGTCGATGCTTTGCCAAACGCGCTTTGGAACAAGCACTCCCCTTCAGACAGGAAGATATTGAAAAAAACGGGTTCGCCGGATTTGCTGCTC
>JAYZVO010000083.1:0-30786 GCA_036155555.1 Myxococcota bacterium | reverse complement strand
CCGGTGGTTTCCCCATTGCGTTTTCCACACGCCAGACCCCGCGATCGGGGCGGGGTTGGCTTTTTTTTTGCACTGAAAAAACATCGCCCGGGAGGTTGTCTATGGGAGCCCGAAAAACGCCATCGCGCGCGCAGTAATCTCGTCCACGCTCGCGCTCAGGCGGTGCCCATCCTCGACCTCGACCATCGCCACGCGCTCGGGATGCAGCGCTGCCCAGTCACGCGAGGTCTGGATCGGGACGGTCTCGTCCTGGCGGCCATGAATCAGGAGCACATCCGTCACGGGCTCGGGCATCGGATCGTAGGTCGACGCGTCCTCGATAAACGCGTAGTGCATCGGGCGCACGACGCCAGCGCCATCGGGGAAGTCAAACACCCCGCGCTCGCGCCAGGAGGCATAGCCCTCTTGCCCGAGCAGCTCGGGCCAACGCTCGAGCAGGCAAAACCCAGGGCAGAGCAACACCACGCGCTCGACAAGATCCGGGTTCTCCCTGCTCCAGAGCGAGGTCAGCCAGCCGCCCATGCTCGAGCCGATCAGGCACCATCGCTCACCAGGGTGCGCGCTCGCCATGCGGTCGATCTCGGCGAGCATCGCCGTGACCGTGAGCGCCTCGAAGCTCGGGCAGTTCAGGTCCGGGAGGTGAAACTCGAGACCTCGCTCGCGAAACGCTGTCGCGAGCTTTTGCCCCTTGGAAGAGAACGCGCTCGAAGCAAACCCATGCAGATAAGCGTACTGTGTCATCCTTAACCTCCAGACATCGTCAGCACGATGAGCCCGACACACGCGAGCAACACGAGCACGATCATGCCACCCACGACGACCTCGAGCGCGCCGACGCCGCGCTTCTTCTTTCCAACCTGCTCTTCCTCGCCGACCTCGACGCCGCGCGCATCCTTCTCCTCCCCCTCGCCACCGCCATGTTCATCCTGTTGCAGGAGGTCGCGCGTGGGCTCGGTCGCGGGCGCATCTGGCTGAACGAGGACCTCTCGATCCTCATCCTCCGCGGGCGCCTCTGGCCGAGTTGCTGACGCGGCATCGAGCGGCGCGAGCGCCGCGTGGTTTCCATGCGCGGTATCTGCGATGGCCAACCCATCGAGGTCATCCCAGTATCCTTCGAGCGGATCGCGAAAGAGGACCTCGATCTCGCCAGCGACGATCCTGTCACCGTGCGAGAGCAACGCGGCGGAGGTGATTGTTTGATGGTTGAGCGAGAGGTCGACGCCAGGTTGCGGCGCGATGGCAAACCCATCGCCATGGCGCGTGATGGTGAAGGCTTTTGACGGCGCGCCTGCGGCGCGAAGCTGGATCAACGCCCCACTCTGCGCGCCGACGAACACCTCCTTGAGCTCGTCGTAGAGCGGGAACTTCTGCCCTCGATACGACTCGCCGCGGATCACCTCGATAAAGGCGATGTCATCATCGCCCTGTTTCTGGAGAATCCCTCGGATCATCTCCTGGGTCATGCCATCAGCGTCACCGATGGTGAAGCCCTCGCTGCCGCGCATATCGACCTGGATGGAGGTCTCGAGGATCTGGAGCATCGCGCCATGCTTGAGCGGCGCGAAGGTGCCGGGCGTGAGCGGCTGGCCATCGACGATGGTCCCGTTGGTGCTGCCCATATCGCTGACCTCCCAGATCGCTCCCTGCTTTCGGAAGGTGAGGTGGTGGCCGGAGATGGTCGGCAGGGGGAGCCGCACATCGCAACGCGAGGATCTCCCGAGCGTCACCTCCTGGCGAAAGTCCTCGAAGAGCACGGAGCACACCTCGAGAAGCTGTGGTCCCTGGATCTTGATGGTCATGGTCGACATGGCGTCTACTCTCACTCAATCGCGCACGAGCGCTTATCAGAACGGGAAGAACCCGAAGCGTTGCGCGAGGATCAGTAACATAAAGAGGATCACGAACGCGCTGAAGAACCCCTTTAACGAGGAGCTCAGGGTCGAGCTCCAGCGCCCCTTCGCGCGCGCCTTCTCCTCCTCGCGCAGATCGACGGGCTCCTCGTCCTCCTCGCTGGCGGCGTAAGCGGCGGCGGCCTCGCGCTCGCGCTTCCAGAAGCCGAGGTCCTCCTCGGTCAAGCGCTGACCGGAGACATCGACCTCGTAGCGAAGGACGAGCTTCCCCGAGGAAGCAGAGGACGCCTTGACCCTGGAGAAGAGCTCGGTCATGTCCGAGCTCCACCAGCCGTTACCCTCGTCACCGCGTTCGAAGAGGACCTCTCGCGTGACCTCGCTCTCCTCGTCGTCAGGATCGAGCGCGCGCGCGATATCGGCGATGGCGTAGCCGTTGGCGAGGAAGAAACGTTCGAGGCGAGCAAAGATCATCTCGCTGTCCTCGTGCTCGCTCTCGAGCGTGATCGTTTCCTGAAGCGTGGCCATGTCTCCTCCGGACACTAAACGGTCGTCAAATGCGTGCTGTGCTCGCAGAAATCTACTAAAAGGGAGTCACAGACAGCAACACCACTTGATTTTCGGCCATCTGCATCGAAAAGTTGCGTCTCAACGCTGAAACATCATGAAACAAATTTGCGTCCTCTCTCGCGGCGGTAATCTCGAATGAGCTATCTGCACACGAGCGCTGTCTTTTTCCAAGATGATTTGTCATTCACGACTTGCGATAATGTCGAGATCGTTCTAATCAAAAGAAGGGACTCACCGCACTATCTCAAGCCAGTGATGTCACTGGCGATAGAAAGCAGGTCACGTTTTTTGAAACTCGACCGTCATCTTTACATTCAGGGGATCCCAATCTCGCACCGCATGTCTCCGCTGGACAGACATGCAATCGCGTTCTCCCCTCCCCACACAGCACAAGTACAGGAGACAAACCATGGCAAGAGAGAGCCGTACGAAGTACGCCGTCCTCGGAATGCTGAATCAAGGCCCCAAGTGTGGCTATGAGATCAAGAAAGAACTCGAGAAGTCTTCGATGTTCTTCTGGAACGAATCTTATGGCCAGATCTATCCGATGCTCAAAAAGCTCGTGGCAAATGGGCTCTCCACGCTCGAGGTCATCGAGCGCGACGAGCAGCCTGACATGAAGGTCTACACCATCACCGACGATGGTCGCGAGGAGCTCGAGCGCTGGCTTCGCCAGCCCGCAGAGCCTCACCCGATCCGCAACGAGATGCTGCTCAAGCTCTTCTTCGGCGCGTCGACCTCGATCGACATGAACATCGCCCACGTCGAGCGCCTCAAGGATCGTCTCCAGCGTCAGCAGGAGAACCTCGATCAGGAGCGCGAGGAGCTCATCGACGAGTTCGGCGAAGATGATCCGATGGTCTTCTTCGGCCTCCTCACCTCGGGCTATGGCCAGACGGTCAACGACGCGCTCCAGAAGTGGTGCGACGAGACCCTCGAGAAACTTCGCGAAATGCGCAACTGAACGCATCCCCTTCGAGCAGGGGGCGAGCGCGGCAAATGTGCTGCGCTCGCCCCCTGCTCGAACTCTCGTCTTTCTCCCCGGAAAGACCAGGACCTCGAGCACCCTACTCTGTGATGCTCGAGGTTCGGATGAGTTCCCCAAAGCACCCCACCGCCTCTGCGCCCAGCGCCTCCCGGCCACCCTCTTGGCCAAACGTCGCGCGCAACCTCGCCACAGTAAAGTGACCGAAGATCGGCCAGGATGCCTCCGCCCTCAGATCACTCGAGCGGCAGCCATCTCGCGCCAACCCCTTGATCAACGCAGGCACATCCAGCCCGGAATCCTCCGCGATCGACACCACGCCTCCTCTCTCTCTGCCGATGAGACAGATGTCCGATGGCGCCAGATGCCCCGCCTTCGCGATCGCCACGTAGGGATGCTCCAACGGCTGCTGCGCAGACCACGCCTCGATATCACGCGCGAGTGTCAACCTGTCGTTGGTTCCCGAGAGCGAGATCCCCTCGACGCCAGCATCACCCGCCAGATCCCCTTCGAATGATTTCACCGCGGGCGTGTAACCGACGATCACATCGTAGCGCTCGTCATTCGAGACCTGGATGGCGGCCGCGCCTCCTGCCGAGTGACCGATGACGGCGACATGATCGAGGTCGATCTTCCCCTCGAAGCGCCCGCCCACTTCTTCAGCCTGCGCGGCCATCAAGTCGGCCACACCACCGATCACCTGCGCGTTGTTTCCGTTGCTCAGGCCGCCGAGATCATTGGCAAGAATCGCTGCGAGCCAGCGCTCCTTGTGCTCGGTCGAGGCGACGACATACCCCCAGCTTGCCAGGTGCGTCATGAGCGCGGTCGACTGCAACCGGTAGCCAGCGTAACCGTGGCTAAAGAGCGCGAGCGGCCAGGGGCCGCCATCGGCGATGGGGACATCGCGATAGGCATCGGTGGTGAATTTGGTGGGTTCTTCGGTGGAGATCTTCTCCTGGAAGTCTGGCGGCAACCAGTCGCGCAAGTCATAGACATCACGCGCCTCACCCGCCATTTTGGCGGGGTACCAGACCTCGACAGGGACGCCATCGAGCATCAACGTGGTGACGCCGACCTCGAACTCCCCGCGCACCGCATAAGGCGCGCAGGAGGCATACACCGAAGGATCAGGGACAGGATCTCGTGCGGACATATCCTCCGGAGGGGAAGACATGTCCTCTGGCACAAGCGCCATGTCACCGATAGGAGGTTCGCCCATATCCGCGTCGAGCATCTCGGCGCCCATGTCGCCAACCACAGACATGTCCTCTTTTTCAGGGGACATATCGGGCGTCGCGCTCCCCCCGCCCTCTGTGCAAGCAGCGAGCGGGAGCAGGAGCAGGAGCGAGAGTGAGATGCGTCGGAGCATGGATCAAACCTCGAGGATGTCGGCCTCCTTGGCCGTGACGATGTCGTCGATCTTCTTGGTGTACTCTTCCGTGATCGAGTTCACCCTGGCGAGACCGCGGTGGAGATCATCCTCGGTGATCTCGCTGTCCTTTTCCAAAGCCTTGAGCATGTCGTTGCCGTCGCGGCGCGAGTTGCGCAAGGAGATCTTGTGCTCCTCGCCGACCTTGCGCGCGATCTTGACGAGCTCCTGGCGACGCTCGCCGGTGAGCGCGGGCACAGGCACGCGGATCACGGTGCCGTCGTTGGAGGGGTTGAACCCGAGGTCCGAGGACGCGATCGCCTTCTCGAGCGTCGCGATCACGGACTTGTCCCAGGGCTGGATCACGATCAAGCGAGCGTCCGCGATCTTCATCGTGGCCACCTGGTTGATCGGCACCATCTGGCCGTAGAACTCGACGCGCACGCCGTCGAGCATGCCGAGGTTGGCGCGCCCCGTGCGCAGCTTGCTCAGCTCGCGCGCGAGCCCCTTGAGCGTATCTTCAAAGCTCTCTGTAAGGTCGTTAAATACTTCATCCAACATGGCGTCGTCTCCTTCTGGCTTTCATCATTGGTTCCGAGCTCCGCCACAGGTTGTACGGGCGAAGGGGAAGATCCGTTTTAACCCTCCAACATCGAGGCAGGCAAGATCAGCGTTCCGACTTGCTCTCCCATCGCTGCGCGGTAGAGGTTCCCGTCCTCATGCAGGTTGAAGATGAGGATAGGCATATCATTGTCACGACAGAGGCTGATGGCGGTCATATCCATCACGCGCAATTCCTTGCTGATGACCTCGAAATAGCTCAAGCGATCGTAGCGCTCGGCGGTCGGGTCGAGCTTTGGATCTGCGCTGTAGACGCCATCGACCTGCGTCCCTTTCAAGATCACGTCCACGTGACACTCCATCGAGCGGAGCGCGGCGGCGGTGTCCGTGGTGAAGTAAGGGTTGCCGATGCCTGCGGCAAAGATCACGACGCGCCCCTTCTCGAGGTGGCGGATCGCGCGGCGGCGGATGTAGGGCTCGGCGACCTCGCGGATCTCGAGCGCGGTCTGCACGCGCGTGGGCACGTCGCGTTGCTCGAGCGCGTCCTGGAGCGCGAGCGCGTTGATCACGGTGGCGAGCATGCCCATGTGATCCGCAGATGCGCGATCCATCCCGGCGGTGGCGCCTGCCACGCCGCGGAAGATGTTCCCGCCGCCGATGACAACCGCGACATCGACCCCCTCTCTCCTGATGCGCTTGATCTCGGTGGCCAGCGAATCGAGCACGCCAGGATCGATGCCGTAGCCAGCATTTCCCTGGAGCGCTTCGCCCGAAAGTTTGACCAGGACGCGCTTGTAGCGCTTGTTGGTCGAGTCCTGTTTTTCTTGCTCGCTCACTTGTACGACCTCCGAATCGAGGGGGATGGGATACGCTCGAGAGAGCCTCACGATTCGACCCCCATCCGTCAACCCTCGCGAGGCATCCTACACGAAAAAGGCGCCGCTTTTTACAAGCGACGCCTTTCTTCGATTCGTAACCATTCAGCCTACAGCATCAGCCCTTGAGCGCTGCTGCGACCTCGTCAGCGAGGTTGGCCTCTTCTTTCTCGATGCCCTCGCCCACTTCGAAGCGGACAAAGCCAGTGAGCTTGACGCCGCCGACCTGATCCTGGTGTTGGCGGACGGTGAGGTCGGTGTCCTTGACGAACGCCTGCTCCAGAAGGCTGCTCTCGTTGCGCCACTTCTTCATCTTCCCTTCCATGATGCGAGGGATGATTTTCTCGGGCTTGCCCTCTTCGAGAAGCTGCGCGTGGAAGATGCCAGCTTGCTTCTCTGCGGCGTCCTCGGAGACGTCCTCAGGCGCGAGGTATGCAGGCTTCATCGCTGCCACGTGCATGGCGACGTCGCGCGCGAACTCTTCGGTCGCGTCGTTCTTGTCGCCCTCGACGGCGACGAGCACGCCGACCTGGCTGCCGTGGTGGATGTAGGTGCCGACAAAACCATTGTCAGCCTCGAAGCGGTGCATGCGGCGGACCATGATGTTCTCGCCGATGGTCGCGATCTGCTCTTGCACGACGGTCTCGAGGTTCTTGCCGTCGAGTTGGACGGAAGCTGCTGCCTCGATGCTGTCCACGCCAGCTTCGCCGATGGCGGCCGTGACGTTATCGACGAACGAGATGAACTGCTCGTTGCGCGCGACGAAGTCCGTCTCGCTGTTGACTTCGACGAGCGCCGCGGCGCTCGCGTCGGCGTTGGTCCAAATGCTCACGAGCCCTTGTGCAGCGGTGCGGCCTGCCTTTTTGGCGGCTTTGGCCATCCCCTTGACCTGCAGGTACTCGACGGCTGCGTCGACATCGCCGTCGGTCTCCACAAGCGCTTTCTTGCAATCCATCATGCCCGCGCCCGTCAGGTCGCGGAGCTTCTTCACATCACTGGCCGAGATGCTCATCGTGCGCTCCTTAAATCGCATGAGCGAGGTCTTTTGCCTCGCTCGTTCTTATCGGATACCACCCGCGTCTTGCGGATGTTTGACTTGAAAGTCGTTGTCTTTGTTCGCCAGGCGAGTTTCGGATGAGGGGGCTCGCCCTTGCAGGCAAACCCCCTCACTCGAATCATGACCTGGACGGCCTACACATGCTGTTGCAGCAAGCGAAGACGCGAGGCTTTCTCAAGCCTCGGCCTCCTCGTCGCGACCGACGTGCTGAACGGTAGGCTCGTTGGTGCGACCACCAGCGTTGAAGTTGGCGGCCTGACGCGCTGCCTCGCGGGCGCCTTCCTCACGACGTGCGCTCGCCAGCTTCGAACCCTCGAGCGCGGCGTCAGCGATCGCTGCCGTGAAGAGACGGATCGCACGGATCGCGTCGTCGTTGCCAGGAATGACGTAGTCGATCCCGGTAGGATCGCAGTTCGTATCGCAGACTGCCACGACAGGAATCCCGAGCTTGTTCGCCTCTTTGATCGCGATCTCTTCCTTCTTGGGATCGATCACGAAGAGGGCACCGGGGATGCCGTTCATGTCACGGATACCGCCCACGTTGTTCTCGAGACGAGTGCGCTCACGCTCGAACCCAAGCACCTCTTTCTTGGTGTACTTGGTGTAGGAGCCGTCACGCGACATCTTGTCGAGTTCTTTGAGCTTGTCGATCGACTTGCGGATCGTCTGGAAGTTGGTGAGCGTGCCACCGAGCCAACGGTTAACCACGTAGAACTGGTTGCCGCGACCGGCTTGCTCGGACACCGTCTCCTGCGCCTGCTTCTTGGTCCCCACGAAGAGGACCGAGTCACCGCGCGAGACGACCTGAGTGATAAACTGGTATGCGTTCGCGAAGAGACGCACCGTCTGGCTCAAATCAACAATGTGGATGCCGTTGCGCGCGCCGTAGATATACGGACGCATTTTGGGATCCCATCGGTTGGTTTGGTGACCAAAGTGCACGCCTGCTTCGAGCAGGTCTCGCATCGTTACTTGTGCCATGTTCATCTCCTGTGATGATTTGTTAATTCCTCCGCCCCCTTCAACCTGTGCTACCCACCTCGTCGCTTGTATGACGAAGCACACGGGACACAGTCCAGGGGCGTGCGTCAAAAGGTCGCGCACTACTAACACAGCCACCTTACTCGCGCAAGGCGCCCCGCCGTGCTCTTTTCAACGCGCGCTAGACCGCTGATTCCGCGGCCGAAACGCCGCTGGAACAGCCCTCCCCCAACGCGGGTTCATCTTGCGACATTCCCTGATTTGATCTCCCCTCGTGAGTCCCCCATGACAAAACACACCCTCGTTGTCCTGCTCTCATCGCTCGCCCTCCTCTCACTCAGCGCTTGCCGCTCCTCCTCGCCGCCCCCCGCGCAGACAAGCGGTGGCGGTTACTCGGCCGCAGCCAAGCAAGGCGTCGACGTCGACAAGATGATGGCGCAAGGCACCGTCGACCTCTGGGTCTCGCCACCGACCTACTTCCAGGAGCAAGCATTCTACGGCGTCTATCGCGGCCCGCGCCCTGGCGACTACTCCGGCGTGGCGCTCTCCTCGCGAGGTTCCTTCTCCAAGATCTCGCGCCGCTCCGAGTACGACACCGCCATGGTCACCTTCTTCGCCATCACCCCCGATGGCGAGGAAGAGATCTTTAAACAGACCCCCTACCAGATCGTCGAGTTCGAGCTCCTCACAG
Source organism: Myxococcota bacterium (assembly GCA_036155555.1). GTDB lineage: Bacteria > Myxococcota_A > Bradymonadia > Bradymonadales > Bradymonadaceae > JAYZVO01. Next base: position 21,850 of record JAYZVO010000083.1, on the reverse strand, counting down.
CAAAGACCACACCCACGAACGCCTCACCTTCGCCCTCCACCGAGCGCGCGCCGGAAGAAATCACCGCACCTCCGACAAGCACACCACCAGCCGAAGCAACACAACATCCTCCCGTGCATATCCACGTGCACACCACACCTCCCACACCACAACCTCAGCCAGCGATCGACGAGGACGCGCCCACGTTCATCGCCCCACAACACGGTGGCCGCGTCGCGCAGCGCATGGGGTATTGGGAGGTGTCAAACCTCGAGCGCGACCTCGCGCTTGCTTGCGTCGTCTTGCGCGAGCGCATCAAGGATGAAGATGGTGAGCCCGCCTGGAAATACCATGGCGAGGTCTGGATTCGTGATCTGAAGAGCGGCGAGGTTTTCAGGCACCGCGACGAAAACCTCGAGCCGAGCTCGTGGCAACTTCACCCCGGCCCAAAACCTCAGGTCGAGGTCGTCATGGCCGATACCAAGGGCTGGAACCGACGCGTCGACATCATCGATCTCAACGCCCTGACCGCTCGAAAACTCACCGCGCGCGACAAGGCAAACGTCAAGCCTGTCTCGAAGTAGGTCGGGTGCTCGACTTGCAACGAAGCCCCCCCCAAAACGCGCCTGCAGTTGTGAACCAAGGCACTTTCTTTGAGCCACCATGTACTAACGCACGGTGAGGCGGCGCGTTTGCTGCGCCCCCCCCCCGCGGGCCTCACTCTCGTTCGTCCGCGGCCCCCCTGAGCCTCACTGCGTTCGGGAGGGGGGCAGACTTGGCGTTGGGTGCTCGGTTTTTAACCCACGAGGCGCTTTCGAACTTGCATTGAGTTATGAGAGGGCTCCCCTCCTCGACCAATTCTTGAAACATTCGCCCGACAGGTCGGACTCATGTTCGGTCTTGGCCGGACCCCGCGACAAAAGTCGCTTATTCTTTGAAGGCACTCACCCGACAGGTCGGGCTCCTGCTTGCCCCAGCGGGGGTCTTTTCTTTAGCTATCGATTTGACCCACAGGTTCGCCTTGGGTGCCCTTGCGAACCTCATTGCTAATCTCGAAGCGCCCCGTGGGCCACCAAACCGAGCAACCAACGCCAGGTCTGCCCCCCTCCCGAGCACGTAGTGCGAGGCTCAGGGGGGCAGCAAACGCGCCGTCATTCCGTTGCTATGGCGACAACCTCGACCTCTTTTCCAGAGGTTCACGATGGCAGGCGCCGTTTGCGGGGGGTGGGCTTGTCGCTGAGCGAAAAAAGAAGCCGCCGAAAAATTATGTTGAGAGGTTTCAGATCGACTGATTCCGTCCAGCATAATTTTTCGGCGGCTTCTTTTTTCGCGCGCCGCTTCGTGCAAGCGCTAGGCGTGTTGGCGTCGGTTGATGCGTTCGGCGACGACCACCGCGTCGACGATCGACCAGATGTGGACGACCCAACCGAGCAGGACAAACCAGAGCAGGAAGCACAGGACCATCATCATGATCCCCTTGCTGACCTCGCCGTTGTAGATCTGGCCAGTGCCGCAAAGGATCAAGCTGAGCAAGAGCGCCATGCCGGGCTGATGCTCGGGTTGCTCGATGTCATCGAGGGTGGCGGGGAGGTTCTGGTTCTCGGCCAGCACGAGCGCGGTCGACTGTGACTGATGTTGCTGGGTTTGTGAGGCCCACCATTGCTGCGCGCCCTGTTGCTCGACCTGTTGCATGTGCGCCTGACGCGCGCGCTCTTCCTCGGGGTCCACGCAGGAGACGATCATCGGGCGAGCTTCGCTCAACGGCTTGGGCTCGCAGCGGGTGTCGACCTTGACGACCACCGAGCTCGCGCCGCAGTTGCCGACCCAGGCATCAGGCTCCATGCTGCGCGCGGTGACGCCGCCGTAAACCGCGCGTGAGGGCGTGAATGGTTCACGTTGTTGCGCAGGCTGTTGGACGCGTTGCACGGCGTCGAACTGATCCGCGTAGGTCGGTTGCTTTGGAGGCATCGACGCGGCATGACCACCAAACCCTCCGCCATCCTCGTCGTGATCTTGCCAGACGGGGCTGCGCGGAGGCGCATGCCAGCTGCGCTCGGGCGTGGGCGGTTGCTTCTTTGGTGCTTGCGAGACGCTGCCGGTGGCGGCTGCCACGGCTGCGCTCGAACCATCGGTGGCGCGCTGCGCGCTGATCTCGGGGGGTCGGTTGCGCGAAGGAGAGAACGGCTCGGATTCGACCTCGGCATCCGCCGAGACAAGCGTGATGCTCTCGATGCCGCGAGGCATCTCGGTGACATCGGCGACATCCGCTGCGTGCAGGTCGGATTCGTCGAGCTCGATCTCCTCGACCTCTTCAGCACTGGCGTTCGCGGCGGCCAGGATCTCTTCTTCGAGCTCGAGCGAATCGTCGATGATGATCGAGGCAGCGTCGAAGTCAAAGATGTCCTTGCTGCTGTGCTGCTCGGGCACCCGGTAGTAGAGGTTGCCGTCGTCGTCCGAGTCGAGCTCGATGACACCCTGTTGGAGCAGCTCGTTGAGCATGCGGTTCGCCTCTCGGCTCGGGAGGCCGAGGTAATAGGCGACCGACGCTGCCGTGATCCTGGCGTTGGTCTCGAAGGCGAGCTTGAGGATTTCCTGTTCGAATTGCTGCACATTCATCGATGGCCACCTTATCTTTGGCGGGGTCTCTCCTTGGAGCGCATTCGTCGCATCATTCACCGCGCTCATAAGAAGAAACGTTTGAGCCACTTCGCTTTGTTCCTGTCCCTCTCGATCTTCACGAACTCATCCCGAGACCTCGTTCGCCATGGGGAGCACCCAGAGACCAGACTCCCTTTGATTATCGACACGAAACAGGGATTCGTCGAGCCTTCGCGCGCCCTCTGCCGCGTTCGAAAAATAAGCCTCGAAGTGCTCCACCTCGCGGATGGGCAACGCGCACGATGGCGTGGCGTAGTGGCAGGGGATGACCCACCGCGCGCCTGAACGCATCGACCACTCATACGCCTGCGCCGCGCCGATGGTGTAGAACCCACCCACGGGCACGATCAGCACATCCGGCGCGCCGATGGCGTCGAGCAACGCGCGCGTCGGCGCCTGCCCGACATCCGAGAGGTGCACCACGCGCACGCCACACGCCTCGATCTCGAGGATGTCCACGAGACCTCCTCGGCGTCGACCGTCGTACTCGTCATGCGCTGCTTTATGGCGTTTGATTTCAAAGGCGCCAAAGCGCCCTTCGCCCTCGATCAACTCGGGAGCACCAGGGAGAAGATGCACGGCGCAATGATCGAGGTGCTGGTGAGAACAGATCACCCACTCACTCGAGAGCGTGATCGGCGCGTACGCCATCGCTCCGCCGAACCCTCCTGATTCATAAGGGTCGATCACGAGCGTCTCTCGCTCCGGTGTGATCAGCGAGCAGGCTGCATGGCCAAGGAGGCGAAGCTCCATTCCTTGCATCTCGTCAGCAATGGGGATATCGAGGCGTCACTTCAACCCATCATACGAGATCTCGGAGCGAGGCAAAAGCCGCAGTTGCCCGCCAGGCTCCACAGACAAACGCTCAGGTCTCGCGCGGGTTAAAATCACTGGCCTGGGCGAGCTGCTCGTAGAGCGCGCGCTGCGCATCGGTGAGCGTGGGTGGGTTTACAATTTCGAGGCGCATGTAAAGATCCCCGCGCTTCTCCTTCTCGACAGGGAGCCCCTTGCCTCTGGCTCGCAGCTTGCTACCGCCAGCCACCCCCGCAGGGACCTTCAACGTGATCTCCCCATCCATCGTCCTCGCGCGAACCCTGGCGCCGAGCGCGGCCTCCCACGGCAAAATCGGCACGACCGTGATCAAATCGTGGCCATCGACCTCGAAGTCTGCGTGCGGCGTGATCTCGAGCGTGAGGATCAGATCGCCAGCCTTGCCGCCGTAACCTCCCGGCGAGCCCTGCCCCGAGAGCCTGATGTTGCTCCCATGCGTGCTCCCCGGTGGGATCTTGACGGCGTATTGTTTGTTCTGGCCATCCTGGCGCCGCACGCTCACGTGCAGCTTCTTGCCATGGTACACATCCTCAAGCGAGGCGCGCGCCATGACCTCGACGTTCTCGCCGCGCTTTGCTTGCTGGCGTGTGCGCGTCCCCGCGCCTCCGAACGGTTGCCCCGCGCCAAACGGCTGCCCGCCAAACCCAGGACCGGCGCCGCCAAACCCTGGCGCGCCTGCGCCTCCTCCCATAAACATCTTGAAGAAGTCGGAGAAGCCGCCCGCCTGCTGGCCAAAGAGATCCTCGATATTGACCTGGTTAAAGCCTGCGCCGCCAGGACCTCCGCCGCCGCCCCAACCGGGAGGTGGTCGAAAGTCCTGCCCCGCCTTCCAGTTCGCGCCGAGCGCGTCGTAGCGACGGCGCGTCTCGGGGTCCTTCAGGACCTCGTAGGCTTCATTGATTCTCTTGAATTGCTCCTCGGCGTCAGGCTCCTTGCTGACGTCGGGGTGGTACTTTCGCGCGAGCTTGCGAAAGGCGCTCTGGAGTTCTTCCTGCGTCGCGCTTCGAGAGACGCCCAGGACCTTGTAGTAATCTTCGAACTTGACTGACAACGTTGGCCCTTTTGCTACTAAGAGTCTGGTGTCGCTGGCTTCGCGCGCAGCGCGTGTTCGAGCGCGCGGGCGAGCACGGCGCGCGTCATCGGATCGAGCCCCTCGTGCTCGAAGGCGTACGCGATGAGCACGGCTGGAGAGAGCGCGCCGTTGACGCGGAGTTCGACCTCTTCTTTCCCCGAAGCCTCGCTCAAACGCAGCAAACGCGACTCGCCGCCGATCCTCTCGGCGCGCATCGTCGCTGGCGCCTGCAACGCGTAAGAGTCGCGCACCTCGAAGATGATGTCTTTCTTTTTCTCGGGAGAAATGTCCGTGATAACGCCGAGGATCAACTCCTGGCGATCGGTCACGAGCCAACGCCCCTCGCGACGCTCGAGGTTAAAGAGCTTCCCGACAGGGATACGGTCTGGCGTCTTCTTAGAGAGCTTCGCGATGACCTCCCGAGAGCCATCGAGCGAGGTCGCGACGATCTCGCTCCCTTGCGCTGTCTCACGCACCTTCAGGCGCGCGAGCGGGACGTGATCAGCGCCGTAGATCTTTGTCGACTCGCTGCGAACGCGCCACTTCGCCACGCTCGCTGAAGTGACCTCGGCGCCGCGGATCACGTAGCGCTTCCCTGGCGTCGAGGTCACTCTGGAGCCAGGCATGTACATACCTGGCCCCTCGACCTCTTCGGCCATGCGATCGAGGCACCCGGGCAAAAACAGCGCCATGGCGCAAAGAAGCGCCACCCGCAGCATGTCTTTGGTCTGGCGCCTGCTCACTTCACGACACCTTGATTTGGTGGTTCTTGCAGAGCTGATCGAGCAAACCATTGATAAACCCTGGCGTGTCTTTCTCACCGTAGAGCTTCCCGAGCTCGACGCACGCGTTGATCACGACGAGCGGCGCGCGGTGGTTTGTCAGGATCTCCCAGGCGCCAAGGCGCAGGATGTTTCGGTCGATGGAGGCCATGCGCTCGAGCTTCCAGCGCGGGCTCACCGCTTGGACCTGTTCGTTGAGCATCTCGAGGCGATCGCTCACCCCCTGCACGCGCGCCTCGACCTCTCTCCAACGCGTGGCGACGCGAGGTTCGACATCGATGGCGGTGTTGCGGCTCTCGAGCAAGACCTCGTTGCCAGCGCGCGAGGTCACGTCAGCAGCCCACAAGAGCCAGAGCGCCACGCGTCGCGCGGCGGCGTCCTTGCCCTCGCCGGGGCTCAGGTTGTTGTTCTCACTGTCCATGACTTATCCGCCGATCTGTTCGAAGAGGTTGGCCATCTCGATGGCGGCCAGCGTGGCCTCGTGTCCCTTGTTGCCAACCTTCGAGCCGCTGCGCTCGATCGCCTGATCGAGCGAGTCGCACGTGATCACACCGTAGCTAACGTGGATGTCATGCTCAAGACCGACGCTGGCGATGCCGCTCGTGGTGGCGCTGCAAATGTAGTCAAAGTGTGGCGTCGAGCCGCGAATCAACACGCCGAGACAGATGATGGCGTCCACGCCACCTTTCTGCGCGACGCGCTTGGCGACCAGCGGCAGCTCGAAGCACCCCGGGCAGCGATACACCGTCACATCCTCATCGCTCACTCCATGACGACGCAGCGTATCGAGCGCGCCCTCGAGCAAGGACTCTCCAAAAAACTCATTCCAACGGCTCACCACGATCGCGAAACGCTTCCCCGTCGCGACCATGCCTCCCTCGACTATCGTGGGCATCGAAGTCCTCTCTTTCTCTTGTTGTAAAGCCTGTACTCTTATCCGCTACCAGGAACCGGCGCTCAGCGCTCGTGGACCCTGGCGCCACGCAATGGGATCGGCAATTGCTCGACGACCTCCAGGCCGTAGCCATCGAGCCCGATGAAGTTCTTCACGCGGTTGGTCAACACGCGCATCTTCCCGACGCCCGCGCCAACGATAATCTGGGCACCGAGGCCAAGGTCGCGAAGCGCCTCTTGCGGTTTATTCACATCACGCTCACCGCGATCGCCGTCACCGATGTGATCGTCGACCCACTCCTGCGCGCTCAGTGGCGTCTTGTCGAGGTAGACGATCACGCCACACCCCTCTTGCGAGATCACCTCCATCGAGCCGCGCACCGTCTCGTACGCCTCGCTCTCCTTCTCGAGGAACATGTCGAAGATGTCCGCGCGATGTTGCACGCGCACGAGCGTGGGAGTATCCGCGTCAGGATTGCCGCAAATGAGGCAAATGTGCGTCGAGCCATCGAGCAAGCTCTTGACCACGCGAACACGCCAATCCCCAGGATATTCAGTGGGGAGCGGGCGCTCTGACGCGATCTCGACGAGGCTCTCTCGTTGCAACCTGTAGTTGATAAGGTCTGCGACTGAGGCAATCACCATGTCGTGCTCTTTGGCAAAAACCTCGAGCTCGGGCATGCGCGCCATGGTCCCATCCGGGTTCATCACCTCGCAGATCACGCCCGCAGGGATCAACCCCGCCAACCGCGCGAGATCCACGCTCCCCTCGGTCTGCCCCGTGCGCACGAGGACGCCGCCCTCGCGCGCGCGCAGCGGGAAGATGTGCCCTGGCATCACGATGTCCGCAGGCCCCGAATCTGGCGAGGCGGCGACCTGCACGGTGTGCGACCTGTCCGCCGCCGAGATCCCCGTGGTCACGCCCTCGGCAGCTTCGATGCTGACGGTGAACGCTGTGGAGAAGGGGGAGGTGTTGTCGCGAACCATCATCGGGATCTGCAACCGGTCGAGCTGCTCGCCGGTCATCGCCAGGCAGATCAGGCCGCGGCCATGCGTGGCCATGAAGTTGATCGCCTCGGGCGTCACGCACTCGGCGGCGATCACGAGATCACCTTCGTTCTCGCGATCCTCATCATCGACAAGGATCACGATCTCGCCGTTGCGGATCGCTTCGATGGCGCGCTCGGCGCGTGCGATAGACTTCTCGTTCATGGTGGTGATCCTCCCAGCTGATGGATCGATAGGTAAATGGCGCCGACAAGACGCGGGCGCTTTGGTTGGCTTCCTCGCACACACGAGCACCAGAGATCAAACGCTTTCTCGCCCAGGCATCCCCGCGGTGATGTCTCCCCACAAAAGAACATCCTGCCCGACCTGCTCCACGCTCCAATTTGCGAGCGAGAGGACCTCGGACATCGAGGCGATCCCGCGGCCCAAAACCGGCGAGATGGCGCCCTGCCCTCCGATAAGCTTGGGCGCGATGAAGGCGTAGACGCGATCGATATGCCCGCCATCGAGCAAGGAGCCGAGCAAGTTCCCGCCCCCTTCCACGAGCACGCTCATCAACCCTCGCTCGCCAAGCGCCCTCAAGCCCTCTTCCATATCGAGCCAGCCGCGTTCGTCGCGCCCGATCACGATCACCTCCACGCCGCGATCCTCGAGGAGCTGCTTGCGGCGCTTATCAGCGCCCTCTCCTGTGAGAACGAGCGTCGGCGCGGTGGCCGTCTCTGGGTTGTAGACATGCGAGTCGAGCGAGGCTTCGAGCCTCGCATCGACCACCACGCGCCAGGGATCGCGCCCCTGATTTTCGGGGAGTCGACAGGTCAAACGGGGGTTGTCATGGGTGAGCGTGTTCTTGCCGACCATGATGGCGTCGTGCGTGTCGCGCAAGTGATGCACGCGCTCGCGCGCCTCGGGGCCTGTGATCCAGTTCGACTCGTACTCGCGCGTCGCGATCTTGCCATCGAGGCTCATCGCCCACTTGGCCGTGACCCAGGGGAGCCCAGTGAGCATCCTCTTGGAGAAGGCCCGGATCAGCTCGTCACACTCGTCCTTCAGGACGCCCGTCACGACCTCGACGCCAGCCTCTCGCAACAACGTCACGCCCTTGCCATCCACTCGCGGGTTCGGATCGAGCGAACCGATCACGACGCGCGGGATACCTCGGGTCATGATCGCGCTCGTGCAAGGAGGTGTGCGGCCATGAATGCAGCAAGGCTCGAGGGTGACATAGATGGTGCACTCGGCGGGGTCGATATCGGCGGGCAGATCCGCGATAGCGTTGACCTCGGCGTGAGGGCTGCCAGCGCGAGCGTGAAAGCCGCGCGCCACGATCTCGTCGCCGCGGACGATCACCGAACCGACGCAAGGGTTTGGGTGCGTGCGCCCGAGCCCTTTTTTGGCTTGCTCGATCGCAGCGCGCATAAAGCGCTCGTGTCCTTCCATCTCGTTCATCGCCTCAACGTCTCCAAGTCAGCCCGAACTCGGCACTCACTCCTCCGAGTTCTTCTCTTCGGGCTGACGACTGGCTTCGAGCTCGCGCAGCTCGTTGATAAATTCTTCGATGTCGCTAAACCCTCGGTACACGCTGGCGAACCGAATGTAGGCGACAGGATCGAGCCCACGGAGTTCTTCTGTGATACACGACCCGATCCAATCACTCTCGACCTCGCGAACGCCGAGTTCGAGTAAGCGAACCTCGACACGATCGACCACCGCGTCGAGTTGAGCGGTGGAAATCGGACGCTTGCTGCACGAGAGACGCAGCCCGTTCGAGATCTTGGTTCGATCGTAATCCTCGCGAGAACCATCCCGCTTGATGATGCGCGGGAAGACCTCCTCGATGCGCTCGTAGGTGGTGTATCGACGCTCGCAATCGAGGCACTCGCGACGGCGGCGAATCACCTCGCCAGCTTGCGTGGTTCTCGAATCCACCACGCGGTCTTCCACATGACCACAGAAAGGGCAACGCATTTGTTTCTATCGCTCGCGCTTCTTGGAGAGGTGAGTGTGACCTGGCCTACACGGCCAGGACAGATCCCTAAATCGGGACGGAGAGGACGTCAACGCTTGGCGAGCGCCATCATGCGCTGCACGCGCCGACGATGGCGGCCATCGTCCCCGGGAGTGAACTCGGTGTGCAGAAACGCGTCCACGCACGCGAACGCCATCTCGACGCCGATCATACGCGCGCCCAGACAGAGGACGTTCGCGTCGTTGTGTTGGCGACAAAGCTTCGCGCTGATCGGCTCGCTCACGAGCGCGGCGCGAATCCCCTCGACCTTGTTCGCGGCGATCGACATCCCGATGCCGGAGCCACAAATCAAGATCCCGCTCGTCGCCTCGCCAGCGACGACCTTGCCCGCCACGAGCGCGGCGAAGTCAGGGTAATCGACCGACACCGTCTCGTGAGGTCCGAGGTCGACCGACTGCAACCCCTTGCTGCGCAACCACTCGACCATCTGCGCCTTGAGCTCGACGCCCGCGTGATCGGAGGCGATCGCCACGTCGACGACCTCCTCCGCGATCGAGGGCTCGCCGCCGCTGTCGCGAAACGAGCGCACCATCTCGACGAGATCCCCGACCGTCTGGATCTGCTCGAGCTGCGAGTCAGGCGTCTCGCCCAACATATAGTGCTGCTCGATGCGCATCACCAACGTGACGATATCCAGGCTGCTCGCGCCCAGGTCATTGATGAAGTGCTCCTCGAGGCGGATCGAGCCAGGTTCCTGCTCGAGCACCTCGGCCACCAAACGAACCACTTCATCCTTTGTTGACGTCGCCATCGGGTATCACCGCTTTTGGTATGTTCGAAAACCCGCGACAACAAATGCGTCGAAGGTTTCTCGCTGGTCAAAACAACAAAAGGCCGCAGGAGGCGGCCTTTTGTTCGGATCATGTTGGCCGTATCACGCTCTCGGACACGGCTCTTCGTCGCGAGCACGTCGCCCAGGGGTATCCTGTCATGGAGCACCCTGTGACGTCGAGTCGCGTGAAGTCATCCCGGTTCAGTATTCCCAAACCTCGACCACGCGCTCACCATTGTAGTGGCCGCACTCCATGCAAGCGCGGTGGGGGCGCTTGGGCGAGAAGCAGTTGGGGCAACGTTGGAACTTTGGCACCGAGAGGTTTTTGTTGGCCGCGCGACGCGTACGCTTCTTGGCCTTGGACTTGCGCTTCTTTGGAACCGCCATTTGTCTTCTCCTTTATCGTTCGCGTGGGCTGCCCAGTTTCTTTGGCAACGACGCGCTTCTTTAACCGATGAATCGACTTTTAACCAACGCTTGACTCCCTACATCAAAAAGGGAAGCCCACGCATTGACGCCACGCGATCTCTCACATCGACGGGCAAAGGTCAATTCGACTCTTGCTTCTTCTTGAGCTCGAGCAGCTTTGACCACCTCGGATCGATGCCGCCCTCCTCGTTCTCTTCGAGCGCTTCGGCGCCCACGTTCGCCTCGTAATCGCGCTGACACTCTTGCGAGACCTCCTGCGGGCAAATCGCCAGCGTCGGAAGCTCGAGCATCAAGACCTCACGAAGGTATGGCCTCACATCGAGCTCCTCGCCCTCGTAGAAATCCACGTCGAGGTCTTCCACGCTCAGCCCCAGACCATCCTCGTCATCCTCGGGGTCGTTCGACGCGCCTGCGCCATAACGCCCTTCGAAGTCCTTGCGCGCGATCAACATATACTCGAGGTCTCCCTCGACATCGATCTCGCGCTGCTCGAGGCAGCGCCCGCAACGAAACACGAACGTCGAGGCCACATACCCCGCCAGCCGGATTCCATCGCCGATGCGCTGCGTACGCACGCGCGCCTCGAACTTCTCCGGCGGACCAGGCTCGAAGTCTTCGACCTGCGCGAACATCTCGGTGAGCTGCTCTGCGGTCAACTCCACGTCGATCACCAATGATGAGTCGCGTGGGATTTCTCGGATCGGTACTTCGAACATGATTCTCGAACGCTGTCTAAAGGCCATGCTCCCAATCCCCCCATTTCAGGCAGGATTCGAGCGAGCGCGAGAGGTTATCCACCGTGAGAAAGCATGTCAAGTGAAGCGGTGTGCGGCGTGTGAAAAAATGGAGGCGCGCTCACTCGATCGGTTTGAGTGAGATCTTGATCAGCGGCTCGGCGACAAGATCCGACTCCGTCACCAGAAGGTCATCCTCGTGCTGCTCGACGCCCGCTTGCTTCTTGAGCGGGTTCTTCCATATCCCATCCTTGGCAAACTGCACGAAGACCGGGCCGATCGGCGTGTTAAAGTCACACTTGCCGTCGATCCCCCACGGGATGCTCTGCCCTGCCAAAAACTTCTGCACGCTCGCGCGCGCTGACGCGAAGCGAATCCCGAGCGGGACCTTGACGCCCGTGTTCCGGTTGGCGCCGATTTGCTGCGCGAGCCTGACCGATCCTTGCGAGAAGTCCGCGCGGAACAAATCAAGATCCCACCCCACGCTCTGGAGCGGCACCGAGTACGTGTTCGGGTTAAAAATCGCGAGGTTCATATCGATGCGAAGCCCCGTCGTGGTGAGCTTTGCCAGATCCGCGCGCTGGAGGTTCACCTGAGGTGGCGCGCACGCCACCAGAGCGCACGCGAGAATCCCTGATGAAATGGCCACTGCCAGGGGAAGGTGCCTTCTTGTCTGCATCGCTCTACTCCTCTCCATTATCAAAAATCACCACGCCATCATCGATGTCCGTGCTCTCATCGTCGACCACCGCGCCGCCGTCATTTGGCAAGGCGCCCACGCGGAACCCGATGAGCTGGCCGGTGACCGGCCCCTCCGCCTCCTGACCCGTGATCAACGAGGCGTTCACGTCCCCGCCGAGGTCTCGCGTGACGAGCTGATCGATCGTCCCATCATAGTCATCGTCGAGCAACGTGAGCGAGCCAGCGAGGTTCATCTTCAAGGGGACGTTGAACTGGTCGATAAACCCATTGACCATCCCGAAGACGCCATCCTCACAGGAACCGAGCAGCTCGTTAAAGCTCACGCCCACCTCGACGCCAAGGATCGTCCAGCCGAGCACGTCATCCTCGCCAGCGAGCCTCCCGGCCAGCCCGCGACAGTTGATCGCGCCAAGGACCACATCCCGAAGCTGCAACCCCGCGCCCGGTTTGTCCGGCAACACCAGGTTCGTCATCAAATAAAGCGCCAGGCGCCCGTAGTTAAACCGCACCTCGTGGCTCGCCATCGAGAGGTTGTCCCCGGTCAGGTTCCCCGAAAACTCCGAGTTCACCAGATCGAGCGGATACTCCGCGTCGAGCAGCTCCTTGATCGAGATCTGGATCTGCTCGCAGCTCAAGCCTCCATTCTCGCGACACTCCGGGCTGCGAAACACCGAGATGCCGTTCCAGATCTGGGTCGCCTTGAAGCTGCCGTCCGCTTGCTCGGCGAGCAAGAAGGAGGTCTGGACATCGACCCTCTTGAGCTGGCGATCGACGATGTCGATCGCGCTCGGCAGCGAGAGCAACCACTCGGGCGCGACATCCTGCGCATAGGTGCGGATCGTGCTCGAGATTTGCTGCCCGTAGTACTGCTCAACCAACCCTGCGATCTGCGCGCCATAACGTGACTCGACGCGCTCGAGGATCTTGCGACGAATAATCTGGTCCGGCTGCTCCCAGGACTGCACCGAGCCGCTCAACGCTCCCGCGAGCGTCTCCATATCATAGCGCGTCTCGGCATCATAAGCGCCCTCGACCACCTGACTCTGCTCGTAGACGGGGAACCCGGTGCACCCCGATCCCAACACGAACAACGCCAACGTGGCGAACAACAACCTGGGCCATTTCTCATATCTCAAGCGCATCGCATGCTCTCCTTCGCTCACCTGCAATCTCTCACCCGCTGTCACGAGGACAGCCTGTGATTCTTATGACGTGGCCAACCTCGATAATAATCAATTCGCGTCAAGAATGCTCGTCACTTCACCGCATCCTTTCTCGCCGCCACAGGCGACCCCCGGTCGCCTGTGGCGCTCACTTAAAGCTTCTCCACACGCGCGACGATGGGAATCGTGGCATCCGAACGATGCGGGAGGCATTCACGATGAGACACGTCCGCACAGAAAGACTGCAATGCTGGGAAGAACACACGCCCAGCAAACTCAACGAGCGCCGCAGGCTCGAGAAGTTGCTCGAACTCGAACTCCTCAACCACAAGTCCGAGGAGGAGTTCAATGAGTTCGTCGCGCTCGCAGCCTCACTCACCGGCTGCCGCTACGCCCTGTTCACGCTCGTCACCGAAGACACCGTGTGGATCAAGTCTGGCTACCTCACCGAGACGCAACAACTCCCGCGTCACTCCTCCTTTTGCACCCACACCATCGAGCAAAATGACGTCTTCCTCGTCCCCGACGCGAGCGAAGACCCCCACTTCTCTCAGCACGCGATCTACCTCGACGAGAGCAAGGTTCGCTTCTACGCGGGCATCCCCGTCAAGGGCTCCAATGGCGTGCCGCTCGGCGCGCTCTGCGTCCTCGACCGCGAGCCCAAACAGATCGACACGTCCGCCATCCGAGGACTCTTCGTGCTCGTCAATATGCTCGAGCGCAGGTTGCGCGAGCGCGAACGGATCATGAACGAGGTCACAGGCCCCTTCACCATCCCTGACCTCCCGATCATCCCCAGCAGCGTCGAGAAGAAGAGGTTTTTAACGAGCGAGTTCTCGCGCACTGGCCAGCGCTCCGTGCTCAGCCATCAGACGCGAAACATCTTCGCCTGCATCCAGTGCAACTGCGAGTTCCTCTTCGAACGCTTCCAGGAAGATCCCGAGGTCAAGGAAGTGCTGCTCGATGTGAAAGAGGCCGTCAACGACCTCTCGACGCTTATCGCCAGCGCGGACGCCGAGTTCGCTGACCTGGATCACAACCCATACGCCAATATGGAAGGCTCCCTCGAACATGACTTCGAGTCCGAGCCGCTCACGGAGGGAACGCTCGCCGAGCCCACGGAGCCCTTCGAGGAAGACTTCGACAGCGAGCCCGAATTGCTCACTTACGAACACCTCAGGACGCTTCAATCCAGCTTCTCGGACTCTTGAGCACCTGCCAGAGCTCGTCTTCTGGCGATCCTGGCGCGGGCGAGTGCTCGTATTGCCACCTCGCCGTCAGCGGCAGTGACATCAGGATGCTCTCGATGCGCCCCTGGCTGCGCAACCCGAACTGCGTGCCGCGATCGTGCACGAGGTTAAACTCCACATAGCGGCCACGACGAAGCTGCTGCCACTGCTTGTGATGCTCTTCGAAGGGGAGGTCCTTGCGACGCTCCAGGACAGGTAGATAGGAGGGGAGGAACGCGGCCGCGCACGAGCGCACGAAGGCAAACGTCTTCTCCTGATCCTCGTCGATGCGCACGTCATCAAAGAAGATGCCGCCCACACCTCTGGCCTCCTCGCGGTGCGGGATATAGAAGTACTCGTCACACCACTTCTTGAAGCGCGGGTAATACTCCGGGCCATGCTCCCCGCACGCGTCCGCCAGCGTCTGGTGGAAGTGCACCGCGTCCTCTTCGAACAGATAGCTCGGCGTCAGATCTGCGCCACCACCAAACCACCACGCCTCCGGCGCGCTGCCATCTCCGCGCTCGAAGTAGCGGTAGTTTGCATGCACCGTGGGCGCCATCGGGTTATGCGGGTGAAACACGAGGCTCACGCCCGTGGCGAAGAAGGAGAGGTCCTCGATCTCGGTGCCACCTCCCATGCGCGCGGCGGCCTGCGGACTGAGCTCCCCCATCACCACAGAGACGTTGACGCCTGCCTTCTCGAAGACCTCGCTATCCTGGAGGACGCGGCTGCGGCCACCTCCACCTTCAGGCCGTTGCCAGATGTCCTCGCGCGCCTTCGAGCCATCGATCGCCTCGATCGCCTCGGTGATTTGATCCTGCACACGGTGAACAAAGGCGGCCATCCTCTCGCGCATCGGCGCGCCAGGATCATCCTCGGTCTTTGGCGTATACATCCTCATCCTTCTCCTCGATGCTCCCTGCATCCTTCAAATCACGTGCTTCTCTTGCAAGGCGCGAAGCTCTGCCTGGATTTTTGCCGTGGCGTACTCGATCTCATTGATGATCGAGGCGTGGCCATCCCCGCGACCTGCAAAAAAAGCGAACCGGTTCACATACACGAGATAACCGGCCATGGGCGCGTCCCCTTTGGTCGCGCAATCCCGGATCGCGCCCAGCGCCTCGTCAGTGTTCTTCTTGGCATGGCGCGCGAGGTATCTGGCCAAAATCCTCGCCTCCTCCACCAACAGATCACACGCCAACGCGTCGGCGCGCTCGGCCCACGGGCGATGGCGCTCCATCAACTCGATGCGGATCGCCTCGCGCTCCCAACGGCGCGTCAAATCATACAGCGGCGCGAAGAAGTCAGGGGTCTCCATGGCGCATCGCTCGAAGTAGCGGTAGAGCGCCTCGAGTTGCATATCCAACTCGCCGCGCAACCCGCGCAGCTCGCGCAATTGCACCCACTTGTTGAGACGCTCGCCGAACCTGCCGCCGAGCAACCCCTTGAGCAGATCGAGCGGCCCGGCGCGCAGCAAGTCATCGATATCGACCGAGCCATGCGAGCCGACAGGCACGAGCGAGGTGTTCGTCGCCATGCGGCTCTCGCGCACACGCGCGCGCTCCTCGAGCTCGATGTCGAGCAAGTAACCATCAGGCAACCCGTCGACCTCTTCCTCTTTGACCCGCGCGCCGCTGATGGCGACCATCGTCCCGGTGGTCGCCGTCGGTTGCTCCCCCTGACCGACAGGCAAGAGCTTCTGCGTGCGCGTCTCTAGCGTCGGCAACAACCTGCGGTCTCCGGCGGCGCGGTGTTCCTCGTAGAACTCCTGGATCGCCTCGAGCACGTCAGCGATAAATGCTTCGTAGGAGCCGTGGTCGTGGATGCGCGAGTCGAGGCGATGGAACACATCCGAGATGTCATCTGCTTGTTTGGGGAGGAGATCTTGATGGCTCATGATCGTGAGCGCATAATCACTCACGCCCAAATCCCAGAAGATATCGAAGATGGAGACGTAGCGATCCGGGGCGGGAAACTTCTTGAGCAACGCCTCGCGGAGCTCCTCCTTGCGCCGTCGCTGGGTTCGCTTGTAAACCTGACGACCGGCCCCTGTGCCAAAGAGCGTCACGATGAGCAGTAGAAGGATTGAGATGGGTTCCATCGAGGTTCTCCAGCGACGAAAACATGCGACCATGTCCAGCGAGTCAGGATTGCCTGTGCCTTGCCAGCGGCCTTGTGCGGTCATGCTCTTAGCCGAACATAAGCACCCGGCGCAACTGATCGCACTCGCGGCGACCGCGCTCCTGTTGCTGTCCTGCCACCCGGAGCGGCGAGCAGAGCCGATTTGCATGCCCGGCGACCATAGAGACTTTCGCGGTCGCTGTACAACGCAAACCCCCGTCCACCTCCTCCCCTTTCGCGCGGGCTACGAGACCCTCATCACGCAGGGGTTCCATGACCCCGACTCTCACGAAAACAACGAATCCTACGCCATCGACTTCCGTTGCAGCGAAGGAGACCCCATCGTCGCGACCTCGGACGGGGTTGTCTGGGAGGCGCGTAAAGACTCGATGACAGGATGCACCGACCCCACCTGCGGAGGCCAGGCAAACTACGTCGTCCTCGACCTTGGCGATGGCACCTACGCCGAGTACTACCACCTCGCCCCTTACGGCGCGCTTGTAGAAGCTGGCGACCAGGTATGCGCAGGTCAAGTCATCGGCATCTGTGGCGTCACTGGCTACACCACCGGCGAGCACCTCCACTGGCAGCTGAGCGACCTCTCGAACCAGAGCATCCCTGTTCGCTTCTCGGAGATCCAACGCCGAAATGGCATCGGCTACCCGACCTTCGACGCCACCTACGTCTCCGCCAACAAGCACACCTCTCGATGCCGCGACACCTCCTACTCGACGCTCCCCGAGGGCGCGTTCGTGCACCTCGGGGTCGTCCTCGAAGAACCTCTACCGCTCGTCTGGAAGAAAGGCGCCTCGACGCGAACGATTCGAGGTCGCTACTTTGGCTCGAGCCCCAAGGTCGCCGTCTATCGCAGCTCGCGCGATGCGCTCGAGCGTCGCTGGTTTCGCGAATGCGTCAAACCCGACGCCGAGGGACACTTCGAGATCACGATCGATTGGGAAGCAAAGGCTTACCTCCCAGGATTTTACCTGTTCATGATCATGGGCGCGGATGACAACTGCGAAGGGGGCGAGTGGTCCTGGTCCTACAGAATGCGCCTCGATGGAGATGAACCAGCCAGACGCACCGTGCCGCCATCGCTCGAACCTGATCGAGGCGCGCTCAGGATGCCCGAGTGATTTTCGAACCTCGCGCTCACTCGGGCCACACCAGATGCACTGTCACGCCGCTGATATCCACCAGCGCGATCCCATCCTCGTGCGGCAAGATCTGAACTGGTGAGCGCGTACCCTCGGGCAAGTCGAACCGCCAGTGCTCCTCGCCAGTGCGCGCGTCGAGCGCGCGTATCTTCCCCTCGTATTCGCAGACGAGCACGACCTCTTCGACCAACGCTGGCGCGCAGTCAGCGCCCTTGCCGATCTTGACCCTCCAGAGCTCGCTCCCATCGCGCACATCGACGCAGATCAAGAACGCGCTGCCAGCGCTGTAGCTAATGTTGGACATCAGGAACGCGCGCTCTTCGAGCCGCTCGAGCCCCACCCACATCCTGTCACATGGAGACGTCGAGAACTCCCATAACCAGGCGCCATCCTCGATGGCGTACCCCCGCAACCGCGTGCGATCATGGATGCCCAGACAGACATCCTCGCTGGCAATATCCTCGCGTTCGACGCGCTCCTCGCCGCGCTCCCACAAGCACCTGCCGCTGCTCGGCTCGAACGTTCGCTTGGGGCTAAAAATCACTCCGCGCTCAAGATCGATCGACCACACCTTCTCGAGCGGTTGCTCGAGTTCGACAAACCCCACCGGCGCGCCCGATACATCGATCCACCAGACAAACTGGTCCTGAGTGATCACCACGATATGCTCCTCTCCCACTGCCCAGCCAAGGACTTTCGTGGGTACATCAGCGACCCAACACACATGGCCATCCTCGATGTCGAGGCCAAAGATCTGGTCGGAGGAAGACAACACCGCGAGCACGCCCCCGAATGTGTGCACGCACCTCGCTGCCCCAACCTCTTCGCTGCGCCAGCGTACATCGCCGCTGCGTCGGTCGACGAGGCACACGCCAAGCTGGATAGATGCCACCGCGATGCATTGTTCGTGTCCGGGAACATCCAGCAAACAAGCCCCAAAAGATCGTGACCTGCTCGACCCCAGCGGAGCGATCCAGCTTAACGCAGGCGCTCGATCTGTCGGTATTCCTCCTGACAACGCTCGCTGAGGCGTCGTTTCATAGGTCCTCGTCTCCATCCTCCATGGTGTCTCGGGCCATCCATCTCCAGCCCGAAAACAGGCCAGCGTGCCGCTCGTGCCAAAGGCGACCAGATGCTCCTCGACCACATGAAGATCGAACAAGCGCTCGTGCGGTTGTTCGATCTCGACGCGCTCTCCGGTGGAGATGTCATGGCAGCAGAGGACGTTGTGGTTATACGAGCCGAGGTAAACAAAGCGCTCGGTGATCGCGAGCGCGAGGTTACTCCCCACGAAGGCTGGTTGCTCCCAGAGGATCGCGCCATCCTTCAAGGAGACGCGAAGCAACCGCTTGGCCATACAGAGGATGACGTCTCCCTGCCCCTCGAGCATGGCGGCCTTCGCGATACGCGTTGGCGACGCGAGCTCCCACAAGACCTCGCCTGTGTTGGATGCATAGGCGATGCATCCAACACCTCCAGCGACAAGCGCGATACCGGCATCGACAGCGAGCAATGTGACGTCTACCTCGTGCGACCAGACCTCGTTTAACGCCTCGTCGTGGCAGCGGAGCACCTTTCGATAAGAGGAGAGGAGCAACGCTCCATCAACCCCGACTTTGGGGTGATGCTCGTCGATGATCTCATTCAACCGCCACAGCTCGGCGCCCGTATCGGGGTCGATGGCGAGGATATCCTTCTTGTGGCCGAGCAAGATTTTGCCAGCGTGATGGCCCAGGATCTTGGGGTGATACCCTCCGAGCAGAGGTCGCGACCAGAGCACCCGGCCATCTCGTCGATCCAGCGCAGCGAGGTTGGAGAGGTTGAAGTTCACCGGCAACACGACAAAGCAGCGAGAGGCATCGAGCAAACCTCCAGATGGAGGATCGAACGATCCTCCATACATCCGCCAGAGTTCACGCCCATCATGCGTCGAGCACGCGAACACCGAGGTCCTGTCCCCGAGCAACACGAGCTCTTCATCCGCGTCGAAAATTCTTCCGTAAGGTTCGACGCGGACGCGCCCGAGCCATGGCGCGATATCACTCTGCTCGGATGCCTGAACCGGCTCGCGTTTGACCTCGAGCGCAGACGGCGCTGACGGCGCATCCGAGCTCCCGGCGCGAGCAAACGCGTGGATGCTCCTGCCACATGCGATGTAAAGGCGCCCGCTCGCGCTCACCACTGGCGCAGTGATTCTCTCTCGAAGCGCTTGCACGAAGCACACCTCACCGCGCGCCGCGTCGAGCACCCAGAGCTCCCGGCCACGCGGCACGAGGATCTTATCACCCGCGATCGTGACCTCGAGTGGTTTCTCTCCCTTCTCCAATTCGAGCGAGGGCAATCCCCAGACAAGCGCGCCATCTTCTGACGAGCGCGCCTCGAGCGCGCCGTCTCGGAACAGGCAGAGGATCAGCGCTGCGCCATCTTCGCCATGATAGATGAAGTACGTCTCCACGCCGCGCGACAGTCGTACTTTCCATGGTATGGAGCCATCGCGAATATCCAACGGAAACAGGTCGTAAGCCGCCGAGACAACGTGGTGCTCGTCGAGCCAGAGCGGCGGCGCGGAGAACGTGTTTTTGTTCGTCCACTCGGGCACCTCCTTGCCATGGAGAAACCATGCCTTCTGGTCATTCCAACGCGGGAGGAAGTAGCCATCCTTGGAGAGCGCCATGCTCTGAGAGTCGTGGAGTTTCTTCGCATCACTCCAGATCGGGAGCCCTGTTTTGGCATCGAAGGCGAAGCGATGAAAGAGCCTGGAGCCATCGATGATCACATCGCCAAAGGCGATCGGGAACTTGCCACGATCGGTCGGGAGATCAGCGAACGCGCGCCAGATCGTCTCGCCATCCTGATCGAACGCGAGCATCCCCGCCGTCAGCGAGACGACGCGATGCCCGGCCAACCACCCCACAGGTGACGGCGCGACGGTTCCCCCGCAAGGTCGCACGGCGGGACCAAACCAGGCGACGGAGCCATCATTTGCATCGAGCGCGCCCACCGAGTCGCTGAGCGCGTCGAGGTAAACGCGCGCATCATCTGCGATAAAGCGCTGCGCCTGTGCGCGCGGGAGCTCTCTGCGCCAGCGCTCCTCGCCGGGAGCATCCCAATCGAGCGGAGCGCCCATATACCAACTGCTCGAGTCGGCGGTTTCGACAGGTTGCGCCTCGAGCGCGGCCAGAAGCCGCGCGGCGCGATCGACCACCACCGGCGGTGAGAGTTCGATATCTGTGCCGAGATCATCGGTCCTGGCGAGGTATGCGTTGACCTCGCTCCCGAGCATCAGCAAGCGCTCGCCATCTGGCGACGCGGCCAGATGAAATGCGCTCTCGTAACCTGAAAAATGAACGCTCCAACGCTCTATTTCTTCACCGCTCCTCGAGAAGATCCCCACGCTGCCATCGCGCATCTTTAGCCCGATAAACTCGCGCGATCCCCCGATCCAGCAACCCGCGGTGACATCCTTGCCCCCCAGACAAAGCACTCGGCGCTCGCTGTCCAGGAGGAAGACCCCCTCGGAGGTCGTCAAAAGGAGCTCGTCGCCGCACCTGTCCAGAGCTTTGCCTCGACCATCGAGTTCGACAACCGTATAGGACTTCGTGCGCTTTCCAAGCGCACGCGAACGCAATACGCCATCCACGCCAAACGTCAGCAAATACTCCCCAGTGAGATCGAACGAGACGCCCACGGCCTCCCCCTCGAGGCCGATCGTCCAGGCAGGTTTCTCGCCAAGCGCGAGCGCGGCGGCCTCCCAGAAGTAGAGCCGCCCTTCGGAGGTGACAAACGCGATCCTGGAGCTGTCTGGCGACCACGCCACCGCCTGCATCTTCGTGTTCGGTCCACGCCGAGACCACCCCGAACGTTGCTTGCCGGTCTCGGCCTCGAAGAGCGCGACCTGGTGATCGAACGTCCCCACCGCGACCAGCGCGCCATCTGGTGAATGCGCCAAACAGGTCACGTAGGCCCAGCGCTGGCCGCCGCGCTTTTTCTTCGCGCCCGCGCGGCGGTTGCGTATCCCGCGCGTGCGCCAGAGCTCATCCCCACGGCGATCATTCGCGATGAGTGATCCCGCCATTCCTCCAGTGACGACGCGCGCGCTGTCTGGCGACCACTCCACGCACAGGGAGTCATAGGAGTAATAGGTGTCAGCGGGGTAGTGGTGGTGGAACTTGATCTTTGCCAGGTAGCGAGGATGCGTCTTGTGCACGTCTGGGCCTCTGTCGGGTGCAGGCAGAGAGCGTTGGCGCTGAGAAAAAGTGAGGGGGCGCGACATTTGCCACCGCGGGGTGC
>JAYZVO010000082.1:0-4411 GCA_036155555.1 Myxococcota bacterium | reverse complement strand
GAGCAGTCGAGCCGTTGGCTCACCGCGAGGGATGCTCGGCGAGGGTGGCATCTTCACGCGCAGCGAAGTTGGGGAGGCTGGGAGGGGGCTTGTCAAAACTAGAGAGTGTGCATTGCATTGGCGCCTTCGTCTTCTCGAAGCTCCTCTATGCGTCGGCGCCAACTTCGCAACCCTGGGCTCCTCTATGCGTCGACGCCAACTTCTATCAGCGCTCCTCCATGCGTCGGCGCCAACCTCGCAACCAAAGCTCCTCTATGCGCTTGCGCCAACTTCACACCAAAAGCTCCTCTACACGTCGGCGTCAACTTCGCAACCAGGGCTCCTTTAAACGTCGGCGACAACCACTATCAGTGCTCCTTTAAACGTCAGCGCAACCTCGCAACGAAAGCTCCGTTCCGAGAATCAGTCGAGGAGCTGTTGAGACTCGACGAGGCGGAAGTAGAGCGATTGATGAGCCATGAGTTCGCGGTGTGTTCCCGCCTCGACGACCTGGCCGCGATCGAGGACAACGACTGTATCTGCGTTGCGGATCGTAGAGAGCCTGTGAGCGATGATAAGGGTCGTGCGCCCTTCCATCAGGCGCTCGAGCGCGCGTTGCACCACCGCCTCGCTCTCGACATCGAGGGCGCTGGTCGCCTCGTCGAGGATCAACACGGCGGGGTCCTTGAGCACTGCGCGAGCGATGGCGATGCGTTGTTTCTGGCCACCACTCAGGCGCACGCCACGCTCACCGATCACGGTCTCGATCCCTTCGGGGAAGTCCTCGACGAAGCCGCGTGCGTTGGCGGCCTCGAGCGCGGCCCAGACCTCATCATCGCTGGCGCCTGGTTTACCGTAGAGGACGTTCTCGCGGATGGTTCCCGAGAACAGAATCGGCTCCTGCGCGACCATCCCGACTGATTCGCGCAACGCATCCGGGTCCCAGCCCTTGAGGTCGACGCGATCGATCGAGATGCCTCCCTGTTGAGGATCGTAAAAACGAGACAGGAGCGCCGCGACGGTGGATTTGCCTGAACCAGATGGCCCCACGAGCGCGAGCTTCTTACCGGGCTCGAGCTTGAAGGAGACGCCATCCAATGCGTTGACCTCAGGGCGAGTGGGGTAGGCGAACATGACATCCTGAAAGTCCACCTCGCCGCGCTCGGGAGGTCGAACACGCGCATCTTTTTTGACGGGCAAGGCGGGTTGGCGATCGAGCAAACCGAAGACGCGTTCGCTCGCGCCGATTGCTTTCATGAGATCGCCGTACAGGCCACTCAGCGCGCCGAGCGAGAAGGAGAGCATCAGCGTGTAGAGGATAAATGCGGTCAAATCGCCGGGAGTGATCGCCTTGTCCATCACCATCGTGCTGCCAACCCAGAGCACCACTGCCATGGCGCCATAACCCAGAAAGGACATCCCGCCGCCAAAGAAAGAGCCGAGCACGGCGCGCTTCTTGGCGAGGTTAAAGGACTCCTCGGTGGCCTCCATGTAACGCGCTCGCTCCTGATCCTCGCGCGCGAAGCTGCGCACGGTGCGCACACCAGAGATGGTCTCCTCGGCGATCGAGGTCGACGCGGCGATGGCATCCTGAACCTTCCTCGAGAGCCTGCGGACCATCCTGCCGTAAACGATCGCGACGCCAAAAACGACAGGCAGCAACACGACCAAAACGAGCGACAATTTCCACGAGGTGATAAACATCAGCCCGAACGCCCCGATGGCTTGAGCGCTGTATCGAAGCAGCATCGAGAGATTGACGGTCACCGCGCTTTGCAAGACCTGGGTATCACTGGCCAGCCTGCTCGTGAGCTCGCCCGTCTTGCGTTCGTCGAAGAACCCCATCTCCTGCGCCATGATCGCGCGATAGAGTTCGTTGCGAAGATCGGTCACGATGCGGTCGCCGACCACCGTGAAGAGGAAATAGCGGATGCTCACGAAGACCGCTTGCACAGCGAACAGGCCAAGCAAGAGGAGCCCGATCGTGCGCATGTCCATGCCCGCGGTGCCACCTTGCTGGATCACATCATCGATGGTGAACCTGGCCATTTGCGGGTAGAGCAAACCGATGCCCGAGCCGATAAACAAGGACAGGGTCGCCAGAGACAGCGCGCCTACGTGTGGTCTGGCGAGCTTGAAAAGCCGCCGAAAGTTGCTCGACTCCTCTTCAGGAGAGAGAGATTCCGCGGCAATCGATGATGCCGAGGAAGAGATCGCGTCGCTGCTCATGTTTCAGGTCCGTGATTGAGTCTATGGCGAGGTCTGTCGATTGCGACAACAGCAGCAGAAAATGTGCGGCGACTTGCGGGCAGGTCAAGTCCTAAAGCCGCGGCGAGAGGTGAGGAAAGCATGAGCTTTCTCGCCGCACGCCGCGGCTTTGTGGTTTTTATACGAGCCGTGTTAAGAAGGATGAAGAAGACAGATGCTCTCCGCCAATCGGCGGGCATCCAAAACAAGGAGTGATCCAGACATGTGCGGAATTGTCGGTTACATAGGCTTTCGTGAATGCAGCGAAATCTTGCTCGAGGGCCTCAGGCGCCTCGAATACAGAGGATACGACTCGGCAGGGATTGCCATCGGCGTGGAAGGGGGCGAGGTCTGCACGGTGCGCGCGGAGGGAAAACTGCGCAACCTGGAGCGCGCCTATGACAAGGAAGGATTCGACGGCGTGGTCGGCCTCGGTCACACGCGCTGGGCCACGCACGGGCGCCCGACCGAAGAGAACGCCCACCCTCACCGCGCAGGCCGCGTGATCATCGCACACAACGGGATCATCGAGAACTACGCCGAGCTCAAGCAAGAACTCATCGCGCTCGGCCACACCTTCGAGAGCGCGACGGATACCGAAGTCATCGCGCACCTGATCGATCGCGAGCTGGCCGACGCCGAGGCCACAGGAAAGGGTAGAGACCTACACGCCGCGACACAGCGCGCGCTCGCCAGGGTGCGTGGCTCCTACGCGCTCGTGATCATGCTCACGGATCGTCCTGATCAGCTCGTGGTCGCGCGCAATGCATCGCCGATGGTGCTCGGTGTGGGTGACGGCGAGATGTTCGCGGCGTCGGACATTCCCGCCGTGCTCAAGCATACGCGCGAGTTCATCTTCCTCGAGGATGGCGAGACCGCCGTCCTCGAGCGCAGCGGCGTCAAGCTCTTCGACGCAGCGGGCAACAGCATCGAGCGCGAGCGCAAGCGCATCAACTGGGACCCGATCTCTGCCGAGAAGCAAGGCTACAAGCACTTCATGCTCAAGGAGATCTTCGAGCAACCCGCACGCATCGTCGACACACTGCGTGGCCGTATCACTCCAGAACATGACGACGTGATCCTCTCGGAGGTCGACATCGACGACGCGTGGTTGCGCGACGTGGAGAAGATCATCTTCGTGGCCTGCGGCACGAGCTTTTATGCGTCTCAGGTCGCAAAATACATGATCGAGCGCTACGCGCGCGTCCCGGTAGAGTGTGACCTCGCCAGTGAGTTTCGCTACCGCGATCCCGTGATCACGAACAAGACATTGTGTGTTGCGATCAGCCAATCGGGAGAGACCGCGGACACGCTCGCGGCGATGCGCATGGCAAAGGAAGAGGGGGCGCGTTGCCTGAGCATCTGCAATGTCGTCGAGGCCACCATCGCGCGCGAGTCCGACGGCGTCTTCTACACGCACGCAGGTCCAGAAATCGGTGTCGCCTCGACCAAGGCGTTCTCGACCCAGCTCTCGGCGGTCGCCATGATCGCCATCTGGCTTGGCAGGCGCCGCGAGACGCTCGACGCGGCGACAGCGAGCGAGCTCATCGCTGCGTTGCGCGCTGTCCCCACAGCGATGGAAGAGGTCTTGAAGGATCAATCGACCTACGCCGAGTTGGCGCGCGATTTCTCGGATACCCACTCGTTCCTCTACCTCGGACGCGGCGTGCAGCACCCGATCGCGTGCGAGGGCGCGCTCAAACTCAAGGAGATCAGCTACATCCACGCAGAAGGTTATGCCTCCGGCGAGATGAAGCACGGTCCGATCGCGTTGATCGACGAACAGCTCCCAGTGGTGGTGCTCGCGCCAAAGGATCGCGTCTACGAGAAGTCGCTCTCGAACCTCGAAGAGGTCAAGGCGCGCGGCGGGCGAGTGATCGGCGTCGTCACCGAAGGGGATGAACACATCGCGCGCTTTGCCGATGTCCTGATCGAGATCCCTGACACACACGAGTTCGTGCAGCCCTTGCTCACGGTGGTGGTCGCGCAGCTGCTCGCCTACTACATCGCAGACTTTAAAGGGACAGATGTGGACCAGCCCCGCAACCTCGCAAAGAGCGTGACGGTCGAGTAACCCCGCACCACATCTACCAAAACAATGCTCGGATTTGCGGCGAGGGGGTGGTAAAGATTCCACCCCCTCGCCGCTTTCATATCGTGTACGATCGTCGAAGGGCGGGCGCCT
>JAYZVO010000081.1:0-9717 GCA_036155555.1 Myxococcota bacterium | reverse complement strand
CCCCACCTTCAACTCCGCCAGATCTGTTTGCTCTCCGGTCAAAGCGCGCAACACCGCTGTCCTTGCGCCCAAAGAGGGGTCGAGTGGTTTCGAACCTCGAAAGTGGGCGCGGCGGGCTACGTCGATGTGCGGGGATTTCATCCTTACCCGGAAGACCCCGACACCAGCTGCCCGATGCACCGAAGGGCGCCCGATGGCGAGGTTCGCTTCGCGCTCCCTTCTGCCTGGCGCCGTTGGGCCGTCGATGAGGGGCTGCTGCTCTCGGACGTCTCCCTGGCAGCGCGCGAGACGGCCTGGATGACGCACCCGATCGAGGGTGATCGCTATCGCCTCGTCGGCGCTCCCGGCGCCATGAAAATCGAACTCCGCGCGGACGTGCCTATCGAGGTCAACGAGGACCTCTGGTGGTGGGTCGATGGCGAGCGTTGGGCTCGCGCGAAGCCTCCCTACCGTGATGTTTGGGCGCTCTCGCGAGGTTCGCATCGCCTGGGCATTGGAGGCAAACGCCCACTGCACGCCGTCACGATCCACGTCGAATAACAAGTTTCCTGCTCACCTCACTCATGCTTTGGAGAAGAACCTCGAAATGAACTCCCACCGACGCTTTCTCAGCAGCGCTGTTGCTTTTGCCCTGCAAGTCTCACTGATGCTCATCTGGGGGTGCGAGAGCCCTCCGCTATCTGAGGCCGAGAGCGTCACGGCTGGGCAAAAAGAGCTGGCGCAGGTGCAACAAAGCGGCGGCGCTGCTGATCTCACGCCGATGTGGAAGCTCGGTGAGCGCGTCGATGACGAGGTCCTGGCAAAAGCGGCGAAACTCCCAGACATCGCGCCACCTGAGCTCGCGTGGACCCAATCCGCGATGCTTCGGGTGGTCGAGTGGTCGGCGCTCGATGGCGGCATCGTGCGGGTGTTCTTTGATCGGCCCGTGAACACGTCGAGCGTGAAGGTCGACTTCGCCTCTCCGCACAAGCTCGAGTGGCTTGGCGAGCAGTTGTTGGTGATTCGACCAGAAGCCAAACTCTCCGAGGGCACGCATAAGGTCCAAATCACGGACGCGTTCGCCATGGACGAGACCTCGCTCGCCAAACCGTGGAGCGTCGAGTTTCTCCATGAGCTGCGAACCTCGGAGGAGGGCGAGGAGCGCGCCGTGACCACCGTTGTTTCCGAAGAAACGGAGGAGAAGCGGTTGATTTTCCTCGAGCCAGACAACGAGCGCTTTGTCAGGACAAAGCGCCCCACCTTTCTCTTCTACAGCAACGAGAAGCTCGCCGCGGATGCACTGGAAAAAGCCGTTGTCTTTGCACAACGCAAGAAGGCATTCGGCTCGCGTCAGCTGATCCCGGTCGCTGCCAGGACGCGCTACATCGGGTTGCGCGAGGTCAGTGCCAAAGCGAGCGGGCGTGTGCATGTCTACGAAGCGACCCCCATGCACGACCTCGAGGTCGGGTTGGGATCGTACTTTCACGTGAACACGAGGCTCACCGCGCCTGATTACGAGCTCAGCGAGTATCACTGGACCACGCACTACTTCGGTGTTTTGGAGCGCGACCTGACGTTCTCGTTTTCACAACACGAAACCACGATGTACGTGACCACGACGCATCCTGTCTCGCCCGCAAAGCTCGCGTCTTGCCTCGCGATCTCGCCACCTCCCCGAGTTTATGACGTCTCGCTCCGCGACAAGATGAGGCTGCTCAGACCGCATTACGGTTCCTGGACCTACTTGATCGATGTGCTCCCTGCGATGCCCGGCATGACCTACACGGTCAAGGTCAAGGCATCTTGTCGTTCAGAACTCGGGACCGCGCCGCGCGGCAAGCTCACCCACGTCTTCAAGCTCGAGGATGACACCGCTGACTATGTTGTCGAAGGTGTTCTTCAGCCCGACTACATCCCCTCGAGTCTGTGGATGCCGCGTCGCTCGAAGCCGATGCTGATCGAGTCCGACGAGCTGGCCAGCTCCCCTTATTTTCCTGTGGTGACGCGCCGCGTGAAAGGGCGCCAGGTGAAGCTCTTCGATCTTCACCTGGCGCAGCTCGCCGCGAGCGTCTACGAAAAGAGGTGTATGTCCGAGACCCTCGCGGACACCATCTCGCTCGATGCGAGCGATGATCCTCTCGAGATCAAGCGCGAGGAGATCGACCTGAAAAAGGTCGTCGACGCGCGCTACTCCGGGATGTTTTGCATCGAGGACGCATCCCTCAGCGGGTCGAAGCGACGAGGCTCCAGCGGAGCAACGTTGGTCGCGACAGACCTCGCGGTGACGCGCCGAGGGTCGCTCTTTTGGGTCACGCGACTTTCGAGCGGAGAGCCCGTCGCAGGCGCTTCGGTCAAGGCATGGAACAGAGACAGAGACGTGATCTCGAGCGGCGAGACCGACGCGCTCGGCCTCGTGGAGTTCGACAAGGTTGATCCCAAAAAACTCAATGGTGTCGTGATCACCGCCGAATTTGATGGCTACGCGACCGTCCTCGAGCCGTCGAGTGACCCGGCATCGTTCTATCACGCGAGCCAGTGGGTCACCCACGGAATGACAGACCGAGGGGTGTATCGCCCGGGGGATCGCGTTCACTTCGCGGGTTGGATCAGGCAAATGGCGGCTTCGGTGGAGGTTCCTGACGCCGATGAGGTCAGGATCAGGCTCGAGGATGCCGCGCGGGGGACGCGACATTGCTCCTCCAAAGTCTCACCGCTCGGAGGCTGGTCGTGTGAGATCGACCTTGCATCGGACGCACCGACCGGGACATACAAGGTCTTCCTCGACTTCGATGTCGCTGATCTTCACCGGCGCTCGCGACCTGTCTCTCACGAACTCCCGCTGTCGCTTCGCGTGGCGCGACATGAACCTCCGCGCTTCGCGCTCGATGCCTCTCGCGCCGGGGGCAAGGTGGTCGCCGAGGTCCTCCGTTACGCGGGCTCACCGATCCCTGGCGTGGTCGCCAATTACAAGCTCACGGCGCAACCGATCTCCTGGGACTTCAAAGGGTATGAAGGGTTTGTTTTTGGTGAAGAGGGGGAAGAGAAGCTGATCGCAGAAGGCACGCGCACGAGCAACCGCGAAGGGCGTTTTTCGATCCCAATCCCCTCGCGCGGTGTCCGCATCCCGACGCGTTATCGCGCAGAGATTACCGCCGAAGACATCGATGGTGAGGTCGTCACGAGGCGCCTCTCGTGGGTGGAGCTCCCGGAGCGCCTCGTCGGGTTCCGCGTCGAGCAGGGCGAGCGCTGGTTTGGGGCCGGTTCCAACGGCAAGTTTCGCGCGCAGGTGATCGCCCTGAGCGCGGATGGCACGCACATCAACAGCGGCGCCGTGCAGGTCAGCTTGCACAAGGTCGAGCGTCATCCCAATGACAAGATGGGGGCAGATGGCCATTGGATTCGAACCTACGCGACCTCACGCGAAGAGGTCGCGCGTTGTTCGACGCGTTCGCGGACGACGGCATCAGGCCATTGTGACTTCGTGGTCGAGGAGGGCGGTACCTATGATGTCGAGCTTCGCGCGGGAAGAAGCCTCATCGCCAGGGAGAGCGTTTATATCTCCCGCGGCTCGAAAGGGTTGTCGCCAAATCCTGGTGAGATCGAGGTGATCGCCAAGTGGCCCCATGTCGAGCGTGGCGCTGTTGCCGAGGTGCTCCTCAACTCCCATTATACACACGAAGCGCGTGCGCTCGTGACGGCGGAGACAGGGAGCGTGTTGGATGGGAAGCCGAGGATCTTGTGGCGGCAGGTGATCCCGATCACCTCGACCTCCACAGAGATCGAGATCCCGATCCCGCGAGATCTTTCTCCTCGAGATGTTGTCGTGACCGCGGTTGTCGTGCGCGGCAGAGTTCCGCTCTCCAAAGGGCATCCGGCCAGTTGGTCCCCTTATGGCCATGGCTCCAGGTTGTTCTGGAATGCGGGGATGCATTGGAAAGGGTACTTCACCTCGAACGCTGTTTGGGCGGAAGGGGTCGATCCTGGTCGACCGCTGGCTCGCCACGCGTCGACGCGTTTTCGCGTCGTCGAGCCAGCGAGCGTTTCTGCATCCCTCGACCTCTCCTTGGCGAGTGAGGAGGTTCGGTCTGGAGAGCCCGTGGAGGTCGCGCTGACGCTAAAGGATGCTTCAGGGACACCACAAAAGGGGGAAGCGGTCGTGATGGTCGTCGATGAAGGCGCCCTGGCGCTGTCGAGCCACGCGTTCTCGCTGCCCAGTTTTGATGGCAGCTCGGATCACTTTGTCGCGACCTCCGTCTTTGACGCGCGCGACATCCTCACGACCCCGGATGAGCTCGGGATGAAGTCCAACCCAGGCGGAGGTGGGCTGAGCCCTGGTGGCTTCGAGGATGCGTTTCGCATGGAAGGCGCCTTGACGGTTCATGTGGAGCGGATCGAGGTCGGCGAGGATGGCAAGGGAGAGGTTCGGTTTGCCGCGCCGGAGCGGTTGTCGAACTACCGCGTGATGGCGCTCGCGACCCATGGCATGACCCGGAGCACCTTCGCGCGCGCGAAGACGAAGTTGGTCGTCTCGAAGACCGTCCAGGTGCGCCCATCCCTCCCGCGTTTTGTCTCGCAGGGGGACACCTTCATTGCCCGCGCGATGATCCTCTCCGAGGCAGATGGCCCGGTTCGCGTTTCCTTGAACGCGGGAGGTGGCGTCGAGTTGGTCGATCCTGCGACCGCAGAGGTTGTCGTTGACGCGAGGAAGGGGTCGCCAACGTGGGCGCGTTGGGAAGTAAGGGCGAACGGAAAGGGGCTCGAGGCTTCCTTCGAGTTTCAGGCATCGGGCGAAGGCGCGCTCGAAGGGGAGCTCGATCGCGTTCGGGTCAGGTTGCCGTCGCGTTTCAAGACCACCGACCCCTCCCTGGAGCTCGACACCTGGCAGCGCGCCTTGCTCGACAATCCAGGCTGGCGTGCGTCGAGGAAGGGGCTCGTTGGACCTGACGGCGTACGGATCTCACTGGACACGAGCCGCATGAAGATCGACAGCCGATCTCTGCTCACCTTGAGGGCGAGCGCGTCGTCTTCTTATGTACTCGAGGAGCTGGTCAATGATCTCGTCGCCTATCCGCATGGGTGCGGCGAACAGACCTCGTCAAAGCTTCACGGTGTGTTGGTCTCGCGCGCTTACGCCAAACTCCACCCCGAGTGGCACCATGGCGTCGAAGAGCTCGAGACCAAGGCGGTCGGTGGCGTGGGGAGGTTGATGCGTTTGTTGCGCGCGGACGGGAGCCTTTCGCTCTGGCCATCGAGCCCGCCCAACACATGGGTCACACTGTATGGAACGTGGACGCTCTTGCACGCGCGCGATGCTGGTATAGAGGTTCCCGAGCAAGCGTTGAGCAGGTTGCTCCGGTACATCGAGGGCGCTCAAAGCAGCGAGCAATTCAAGACCTTGCAGGAGCGCGCCTTCGCGGCCTGGGTGCTCGCGAAGGGAGGAACGGGTTCACGCGTCAAGCTCGAGATTCTCTACGATGCGCGCGATACCATGTCGCGCGTCACAGCGGCCATGACCGCGATGGCTTTTGCCGAGCTCGGCTCGAAGGAGCGCGCCGAAGCGATGCTCGAGCTCGCCCTCGAGGATTGGCGCACGCTCTCGAGGCATGAGGCCTACTATTCGAGTGATCGCAGGGAACTCGCCATTGTTTTGCTCGCTGTCGTGAAGGTGAGGCCGCGAGAGAAGTCTGCCATCACGGAGCTCTTCGCGCGCGTGCTCGAGGCGCGGGGTGATGCGACGCAATCGCGCGCCTTCGCAGCGCTCGCGATCTTCGAGGCGAACCAGGTGCTCCAACACAAGGACGAAGATGTGCTCTCGGTGATTGTCGCGGGGGAGGTCGTCGCGCAGCAGCCGATCGATGCGAAGACCTGGTCGATGACGATCCCGCTCGAGACGCTGGTGGCAAAGGGGACGAGCGCGATTTATTTGAGGAGCGCGTCCGGGCTCCCGAGGGTGCTCTATGATGTCGAGGTCGAGACGGCGCTCGCTGCCGGAGATCCGACGCTGTGGAACGAGCTGCAGGTCGAGCGCATGTTGATTCACGCCTCTGGCCCAAAAACAGGGCAGGCCGTGCGCTCGCCATTGCGCGTCGGGGATCTTGTCCTCGTGCATCACCTCATCGATTGCCGCTTCGGGTACGCCTCACTCGCGATCACCGATCCTTTGCCTGCCGGGTTGGAGCGGGTGCAGACGGCGCTCGATACGACCTCTTCGCGCGAGCGCGAGTTGGCCAGTGATCCTACAAAGGTTCATCCTGCCTTGGCGGCGTGGAGCACGACGGATGAGGTGATTCATCAGGAGGGGCTCGCGATTGGCGAGGGGCTCTACCCGAGGTCGTGTTCTGGCATGTCGAGCGCGAGCTATCTGGCGCGGGCGATGACGCCGGGGACTTTCCAGGCGTTGGCGGTTCACGCCGAGCACATGTACGACCGGAAGCTCCAGGCCAGATCTTCGCGAGGCAAACCGCTCGTGATCGAAGAGTGAGCTGTCGAGGGCCTCAGAATTGACAGCGTGATGTTCGTCTCGATACCTTGAGGTGACTCGGGTGTGCAGCCCGAGCAATCGCCGCGCACGAGAGGTCGGTATGCAGAGCAGGCAGAGAACGTTGGCGCTGACTTTCCTCGGCGCGGTGCTCTTGTGTTGCGGGATCAACCCGCCAGCCAACGCGCAAGGTGTGGATCTCGCCTGGGCGCAGTATTTTGGCGACGGGATGCGCATGTGGGCCGAGGGACGCTATGAAGAGGCGCTCACGCTCCTCTATCGCGCGCACGCCATCTCGCCGACCGAGCGAACCTACGCCTACATCATCCGCTCGCACGACTTCACGGGTAATTGCACCGCCGCCGAAGCACAGCTCGAGCAGATGAACACGGATTATCCTGGCGCCACCGCGCCGCCGCTCCAGCTCTGCTACAACCCCGCCACGCTCTCGATCCAGTGCGAGCATCCCACAAACCAGATCCTCATCGACGACAAGATCCACGTCTCCTGCGATCGCGAGGTGCGCCTCCCTGGCGGCGTGCACGACGTGTATGTGCCCTCGGTGGATTTTCGAAAGCAGGTCTTGCTCGAGGATGGCAAGCGCGAGGTCGTCAAGGTCAAGACCACGCCAAAGAAGTGGTCACCCGCCAGTGATTCCGGGCACACGCGCGTCCCGCGCGTCGCCAGTGATCGCGATCGCATCACGGTTTTTATGGCCGAGGACGGGGTGTATCGCGTCTGGGTGCAGGAGAACGGGCCAGAGATGCTGCCTGTTCATGGGGGCGCCATCTGCAAGGGGGACGCGCGCGGCAATCGCACCTGCACGCCGATGACGCCCGAGCAGCACAGCAAGATCAAGCGCATCATTCCGCGCCTGGATTGAGCTTCACCGCGCGCTTGCACCAGAGCTCGACCCCCTCGAGCGGGCCAGCCCCGAACGCCGCGCGCAACAGCGATGCGTCATCTGCCGGGTCATAGGTGACAAAGCGCACGCTCGTCCCTACATCCCTCCGGTTGCGCTCCACGCGCGCCATCGCGCGCAATAACGCGGCGTGCATCCTGTGCGTCGCGGAGTTTTTTGCCTCCTCGAGGGCGTCCTCTTCGAGAGGTTCCAGCAACAAGATTTGTTCGAGCGTATCCGTCATCGTGCAGCCGAGCGTGGCCACCGCGCTCCAGATCGCATCCTCGAGCGCGCGCTCTTCCCACCAGGGCATCTCGGTGTCGCGCTCGAGCGTGTGTACCCAACCTGTGATCGGCAGCTCGCGCCGCACCTCTTCGAGGCTGTTGTAGAGCGCCATCGAGTCGCCGCGAGGAACCTCCAGGGTCGCGTCGAAGGTGCCTGTTGTTTGCTCTTCTCGAGGTTCTTCGGATGATTCGACGGCGAGGATGCGGATGATCTTTGCTCCCTGTTCTTTCAGTGCTCTGGCGAGGGAGGAAGGGGGCGCGCCCCCGGTGAAGAGGATCGTCCCGGAGCGCTCGGATTGTTCTGGCGCGGCCAGCTCTACAGGTCGCCATCCGGGGGCGCGCCCCCTTCCTCCCGAGAGCGCCGCGCAGCCACCATGGGGGAGCCCCTCGAGCAGCAACCCGGTCAGCTGACGCGCGATCTCGGCCTGGGGTCGCCTCGTGTTGACGTCGATGGAGAGGAACTGGGCGCCCTCGACGAGCTGGCGGGCATTCGCCAGGCCATCGAGGGCGCCAAACGGCGCGCCCGCCAGCTCCAGCGCGTGCCACCCGAGATCGCCCCCGGTGTCGCGCAGGACAACAAACGCGCCACCGGCGAGGTGTGCTTCGAGCGCGGCGAACTTCTCGAGCGCGTGGCGCGTGAACAGGTTGGCCTCGTCTGTGTCCTCGACGCCGACGAGCGCCTCGCACCAGAGCACCACGCCCGCGGCTCTGGGGATCGGTTCTCCCGGCTGCACGATGTGTGGCGCGAGCCCTGCTTCGAGCAGGGCGCTCGAGAGCTCGAGGTAGAGTCCCTGTCGGTCGGGTGAGATGGCGATGGGGCGCGTGAGCCCTCTGAGGGCGCGCCGCGGTGTGCTGGCGTCGAGCGGGGCGAGGACGCGCTCGAGGATGCCGAAGACATCCTCGAGCGGCGCTGCCTTCTCTGGCTGTTTCGATGCGGGTGAGAGGGGAGGTGGGGCGTTGGTCGCGCTCGGGAGAGGTTGGAGCGCGCGCGCGTTGGCGAGGTCGACGAGCGCGCGCTGCGCGTGCTCGAGCGTCTCGAGAAAGCGCGCCTGACTCTTTGTCATGCTCTCTTCGAAGCTCGCCTGTGATTCCTTGGCCATCCGAGTGATTTGCTCGAGCGCCTCGAGCCAGGGGTCCTTCTCGCTCACCTCTTTCTCCTTTGCTGGCCTCTTGTTGTCCGAGGCGCGGGCAATGTGCTGACGAACAGGAGGTGATTGTGCTGGAGAGTTTGCGTCCAGGGCAAGAGTGCTTACAGTTGGCTCGACGCGAGTCAGGAGCCCTTGCGCCTTGCATCCTCACAAGGCATTGGGTATACACACCATCTCTGTTGCCGTGGCCGTTTTGGCCGCGAGCCGCATAAAACATCCACGAACTGACCGGACCATGCGCCGGAAACGATAGAGAGCTGCTCCCATGCTCATGACCATTTTTACGATCCTCTTTGTCATTGTCTGCGTCGCACTCTGCGTCGTGATTTTGCTCCAGGCCTCCAAAGGTGGTGGTCTCGGCGCAGGTCTTGGCGGCGGCACCGCGACCACCCAGGTGTTTGGCGGCAGGGGACCAGGTGGCTTTTTGGCACGCGCGACGGTGATCTTCGCGGTCGCGTTCATGGGGTTGAGCCTGGTGCTCGCGCACCTTTCGAGCCAACCTCAGTCGGTCTTTAGCGAGCTCGAGGAAGAAGAGACCGGCGGACTTGACGAGGACGAGATCATCGAGTCTGGCACGCTCAAGGTGAACCCTGATGGTTCGACGCTCGGTGGCCAACCTGCGACCGATACGCCGCCAACCACCAATACGCCTCCAGCGATCAAGCTCGACGCCAAGCCTCCCGTCGATACGCCTCCTGCGACCGATACGCCGAGCGCTCCCACGGGTGAGGCGACGCCTCCCGCGAATGGTGGTGACGCCAAGCCCGCCGCCGATGCGAAGCCTGCTGGCGAGGCAAAGCCTGCCGGTGACGCAGCTCCTGCTGGCGAGGCAAAGCCTGCCGCAGACGCGAAGCCAGCGGCGACGACGCCCTGAACCTCGCGGTCGACAAGAAAGGTAAAATGCGGCGCTGTGTCCAGATCGAGGCG
>JAYZVO010000080.1:0-19282 GCA_036155555.1 Myxococcota bacterium | reverse complement strand
CCCCCCCCCCCCCCCGCTTCTTGCCGCGCTCTTTCAGTCGAGAATCACTCGAGCAGCGAGAGGTTGTAAATCAGCTTGAGCGTATAACCGCTGAGCTTGTTGCTGACCGCAGCAGGCGCCTCTCCCCACTGGTACTGGATGCCGTTGCCACCACCGCATGCGACCCAGCTGTAGAGCGAAGGATCGATCACGCAGGAGTCTGGCGAGAGCGCGTTGACGCTGTCAGGCAAGCAGTAAGGGTTGGTGCCGACCTCGGGGAAGGTCGCCTCGACCGTGGGGTCGCGCTCGATCTTGAGGATCAGGCCGGAGTCACAGAACTTCTGACCATCCTTCCCAGGGAAGGGCTGGCAAGTGCCTGGCGTGTCCGTGAACAACTTGTTCGGGCACTCCGAGTCGCTATCACAGACGAACACATCCTCACGAATACAGGATGGGTTGGTGCCTGCGATGAACTCGCCGATGGCCTGGAGCGCGGGGACGAACGAGGTCGAA
The DNA here is from genome assembly GCA_036155555.1 of Myxococcota bacterium. Lineage (GTDB taxonomy): Bacteria > Myxococcota_A > Bradymonadia > Bradymonadales > Bradymonadaceae > JAYZVO01. The sequence continues at coordinate 18,790 of JAYZVO010000080.1, read as the reverse complement.
CAGATCCAACCGAGCGGCTCGGTCTTCTCGAAGTTCAAGCGATCGTCGGGGTTCGCCGCCGTCACCGTGTTCGGGTAGTGGTTGCGGAACTGACGGATAAAGCGCTCGTAGCGATCCCCCGAGAACGCCTCGCCAGTCGGCGAAACGCACACAGGAGAGACAGGAGGCTTCTCGCCGTCAGCGCATGCGGGGAGTGGCTGCTCGAAGCGCTGCCACGTGCCGTGAATCGAGGCGATCAGGAGCGAGTCCTCCGAGAGGTCGTCGACATCGATCCCCTTGGTGTCCGCGAGGTTCTGACGAAGCTCTTCGGCAAACGCCTCTGGAGCGATGAGCGGGGTGTCCCCTTCGCTGATCGCCGAGGAGTTGAGGTACTCACAGATGTTGTTTCCGCAGGTGTTGCGCAGCTCCTCGACGGAGCCATCGTGCGAGCAGTCGTTCTCGTCGGTCACGAAGATCAACGCGAAGCCCGCGTCCTTACGGACAAAGCCGTAGTTGGGCTTGGTCATGTCCGAGCCCATCACGCCAAACGCGCCGCCCGTCTTGTCGAGAGCGACAGCCGTCACCGCTGCGCGCAGGCCCTTCTCGTAGCCATCGCCGCGCGTGCCCACCGTCGACATACAGGCGAAGTCCTGACGGAGCTTCTCTGCGTCGAGGTTCCCGCTCGCGTCGCGGTAATCCGTCGCGCGCAAGACCTTGGGAATGGCGCGATACTCAGATGCTGACGGGAAGAGATCGAAGGAGTCGATGACCGAATCACCGTTGCGATCGCTCAAGCCAGTGCTCGCCAGACAGCCAGAGCTCTGCTGAGCGTTCGGGCTGAGCAGCGCACACGCGATCTGCGCATCACTCCAATCGTAGTTGGAGGACGCGTTGGGATCAGCGAGGCAGTTCTTGGCGATGTCGAGCGACTCGCGGAACGGCGCATAGCCACCTTCCTCGCCGCGCAGGCAGGTTTCGTTGTTCCCTGGCACTGGCTGCGGCGTCGACTGGATGACGCCCTCTTGCGCGATCGGCTCGATCGAGAAGCCGGACTCCGGCGCGTGCGTCGTCGTCACAGAGATATGGAAGTCCAGGTTGGTCTTCTGGATCTCGGCGATGAACTGGTCGAAGTTATCGCGCAACACCTTCTGCTCCTGGCACATGGAGAAGGAGTTGTCGATCACCCACAAAATATCCATCGGGATCTGACCCCCGATCGGTGTCGGGCGTGCGACCGAGATTTGCCCCCCGCCGCTCAAGAGCGTCACAGGGTTTGTATTGCATGCGCTGATCATTCCGGTGCCGAAAAGGCCCAGGAGCGTTGCCATCGAGATGAGGCCCGCTGCGCTACGAGAACGCCTCTTGTTCTGCATCACCCGTTCTCCACGTGGATTAGGTCGAAAACCCCCTCGAGTGCGAATGAGGTCTCCGTCATTCATTCAGGTCGCACATAACTTACCCAAGTCCCGGTGCGATGTCTACGCAGTGTCCAAAAACCAGTAAAGGCCCGGCATTCTCTGACAGAACACCGAGCCTTGGCTGGGATTCATGCGGCTGTCTCGATCACCCCAAACGATGAACACCTGCAACAGAGTACGCCGCGTTCAAGCGGCGACTTGCCGAGGTCTCCACTGGGAGAGGCTCCCCTGAGACAGTCCACGCGCGCCTCTTTGAAATTCAGGAGAGGTGCGTCGTGTAGGGGAGGAGCGCGATCTGGCGAGCGCGCAGGATCGCCTGACGCAGCTTGCGCTGATTACGCGCGCTCACGCCCGTGATACGACGAGGAAGGATCTTGCCCGTCGAGGTCACGAAGAGCTTGAGCAGCTCGGGGTTCTTGTAGTCGATCTTCCAGTTCGGGTTTTGATCGAAGGGATCGACCTTGCGGCGACGACGCCAGTTGATTCGCGAGTACTTGGCCATTGCTTATCCTTTGCGTTTCAATGAGTTTTTATTCGCGTTCGCGCTCCACTCCCACCCCCTCGAAAACCCGTCAACAGAGCAACAGGCTGAGCTCGGGGCAGGGACGCACACACGAACGACTTTTCAAGACACTTTCACAGCGAGTGGCGCAAAAACAGCGCCTCTCGCCACGAGATCACTTGATCTTGGCCTCGACGAACTCGACGTGCTTGCGCACGACGGGGTCGTACTTCTTGAGACGAATCTTGTCTGGCGTCTTACGCTTGTTCTTGATCGTCGTGTAGAAGTAACCGGTTCCGGCCGATGAGACGAGTTTGATCTTCTCGCGCATTGACTTGCTCCCTCAGCGCATCCTGCGCCGATGATTTTGCTTATCGTTTCATCACGTAGCGTGACGTTTTTCCTGGCTTTTTCAGGACCGTAGCCCCGACAAGGGCGAAGAACATAAAGGATCTCTTTCTCGAGCACAAGGTTAAAGATCAAGCTCTTTGGCTCGCGAAACCCTGCTCCTCGAGCCGCGCGAGCGCTTGCTCCAGCGATGCCCCGTCCCCCTCATATTCAAAGCGCGCCTTGCCGCTCTCCAGGTCCACATCCACCTGCTCGCGGTCGAGCCCGAGTGATTTCCCGAGGATCGCCTTCACGCTGCGCACGCAGCCCTGACATGACATCCCCGTGACGTCCAACTCCACCTTCTCACTCATTTGCAAAGCTCCTCGAATGCTTCCTGCTGTTGCTCGCTCAGGCGAGAGCGCCACCCTGAAGGCTCGCTCTCGCCGCTCTGGTTCGTGAATACATCCCAACCCGATGCGCCCGCTCCATGGCGCCTCGCGGCGAGTTGGGACCATGCTCCATCTCGCCATGTGATCGCCAACTTCGCGCTCGTATCCAGGATCGCCGCGTCCACATGGTCGTGGGCATGTGATCCGCTGTTGATATAGAGCCCCTGGCCGATCTCGTACAACCCCAATCCATGCGTGTGACCAGCGATCACCACGTCCCACCCATGCGAGAGCAAGCCCGCCACGGCGCGCCTGTCTCGCGTGCTATCCTCTTTCAGGATCGCTTCAGGATGCGGCGAGGATGCCGTGGGCGAGGTCGCCTCTCGCCGATCTTGCAGACGCTCGAGCAGCGTGGGGACTGCGCCCATTCCCTTCGAGACACCATCCAAACCGACGCGCTCGAACCACCCGGCCACGAAATTCGCGCCCTCTTCCATTCCCCAGATCTTCTTGAGCCACACATCCCACTGGTGCCCGTGAAGCGCCAACACTTCCCCGACCTCGGTGTGGTGGAAAGCGCGCTCCTCGGGCCAGCCACGCGCACGCATCGGCGCGTCATGGTTCCCATGGATCGCATCCATCGCGAGCAGACGCGCGATCAACGCAGGGTGCTCCTGATGCAAGAGGTCGAGCTGGTCACGCCACCCGCGCCAGCGCTCGGGGCGCAACAGATCGAAGGCATCCCCCAACAGCAAAACACGATCGGCGAGACGCTCGAGGGTATCGAGCAACTCGCCGAGGTCTCGCGGTGAAGTCGTGCAGCGGTTAAGCGCTCCTGGCGCCAGGTGCAGGTCTGAAAGGAAAGCGATGCGCAAGTCGAATCTTACTCTGGCGGAAACACGCCGCTCGGGAAGGTCAGGTAGGAGTCGTCGTAGAGCGTGATTTTGCGGCTCGGCCACTCGATGTCAAGCACGTGCCAGAATTGTTGGTCGGTCATGCGCTTGCGGCGAAGCTCTTCGACAAGGATACCGCCGAGATAAACGCGCACCGTCGAGTAGCTCGCGCCATAGCCCTGATCAGAGAAGTAGTGCACGCCCACATGGTAGCGCATGTCCCCTTGTGGGTTGTTCAGGTTGATGTTCTCCGGCCCCCAGCCGTTGATGTCGTCGATGTCGAGAGACGGATCATCAGATTTGTCCTCGCGCAGACCCCAGTCAGGCTCGAGGTTTTGCCAGTGACAATCCCATGGCTTGGCGTTCCAGATCCCACCCGCGCGTAAGAGGTGGAGATCGACATCAGAGCCGAGGTTGTCTTGCTGCTCGGGATCATTGGGAGTGTCCCAGACGAGCTGGATGTGAATGTCCTCGTCAGGCACCGCGACGAGGTCGAGCACCGCAGGTTCACACGAGCGCGTCCCGCGCGAATCCCACACATGCATCTCCACTGTGTACTCTCCTGACAGGTCGAGGAAGAGCTCGTTGGTCATGCCCATGTTCGAGCCAGCAAAACGCGCGGCGCTGTCCTCGGGGCGGCGAATAATCGCCCACTCCACGCGCTCGATCGTCGCGCCGCCCTCGGCCGAGCTGCCGCTCCCATCGAGCGACACGACATCCAGCGGCAGACCTGTATAGCGCGCGCGCGGGTTCGCGATGACGGTCCGGCGATCAGGATGAGATGCTCGAATCTCTGCGGTGGGGCATCCAAATGGCGCCCCCTCCCCGAGCAAGAGCACTTCATGTTCGGTCTCGATGTCCATGTTCGAGACAAAGCGCAATGTGTCGCGGTATTCGCCAGGTCGCGTCGGTTCGAACCGAACCAAGACCTCGGCGTCTTCGCCAGGTTCGAGCGTGCGATCCCGAAGCTCTTCTGCGTTGATGACGCGAAAGCCCGTCGCGTCGGTGGTCAGTGATTGCAGGTAAGAGAAGGTTGTCGCCGCATTCTCGGAACAGTTCGAGAGGAAGAAGCCTTTGAGATCGCCGGTCTCCAATGACACGGCGCCAAAATCGACCACCTCGTCCGAGATCGTCAGGCAGGGCTCGGCGATGTTTGCCGAGATATCGATCACCTGCACGCCATTCTTTGGATCATTACTCTCGATGATCAGGGAGCCGCGGACACCGTCCTGGCCAGTCGCGCGATGGCTGACCTCGACGAGCACGCTGGCGCCAGGCTCGAGCCTGGCTGGCTCCGAGCGATCCATAAACTCGGGGAAGGAGAACTCGAAGCGCTCGTCGGTCATCCTCCAGTTTTTGATCTCGAGCGTGGCGCGCCCTTCATTGGTCACCTGAAATTGCTTCACGCCACGCTCGCCGCGCTCGAGCATCCCGAGGTCGACGCGCTCGGGTGCCAAAATGCGAGGCTCGCGCGTGACTTCGTAGGAGCCGATCTCTCGAGGTTCGAAGAAGGTCCCCTCGGAGGTGAGAGGAGGATCAGGATCACAGCCGCTCCCCAACGCGAGCATCAATACACTCGACACGAGCGCACAGGTTGCGCGGCGATACTCGAGATCAGGAGAAAAGAAGTCGGTGAAGGTAATGCTCATGGGTCAACTCCATTTTGCGGCGTGATATGAATCATATAGGGCGTATCGCAATCAGTCGCCTGTGGTTTAAAAAAGTAACACCCCTGACGACTGTTCGATCCTGAACACTCAGGATTACAGCATATTTTATGCCATTCTACACGAGAACAACAGCACCCTCGGTAACTCTGCACGGCGGCAAGCGGATCGAGCGGCGAGAGCGCGCATGACTGTTCGCGCCTCGCCTCAGATCTTTGCGAAGGGGTTGGCCCAAACCGCAAAGTTCTGATGGAGCATGGCTACTCCGCGAGGTGGCCAAAATGGAGTGGTAACGCCACGCCTGCCGCGCCTTCCATCACCGGGCAAGATCAATTTGGGGTGTGCCCATGCCCGTGTTATGTTCCGTTCTGTTCCGAGCGAAGCAGGCAATGAGGTCTATCGATATGAGAACGACCGGGGTGTTTATCATGTTCGCGATCGTTGCGATCGCTTCATGGAGCAGCTGCTACACCACCCGTGCAGCGAGCGGCGATCAGAAGAGCGCGCTATTGCGACTCGACGTCAAACCACCCGAGGCGCACATCTACATCGATGAGGACTACCAGGGTCGCGTCGACCGATGGCGAGATCAGACGATCCCCATACGCCCAGGCGCGAGGATGGTCGAACTCCAGGCCAAGGGTTACCTCACGCAACGCTTCGATGTCGAAATTGGCGCTCGAGAAGAGGTGACACTCACCGTGACGCTCGAACCAGAGTTCGATCGCGTCGATCCCTCGTCAGGAGAAGAATAAAGAGATGAACGCCGCCGAGCATAACGAGCTGACATCGCTGATCCGCGCGCTCCCCCCTTTGGACGAGGCGCTGAGCGAAGAGAGCGTCGAACACCTGATGCTCCTGCCATCAGGTCGCTGGACGGCGCGACAGGAAGGGGTCGCGCGCCGACGCACCACAGTCCTCGACGAGCCCTCGCTCGAAGCGCTGGCGACCTGGCTCCTCGATCACCCCGGCGCGCGCCTCGATGGGACATGGCTCTTTGACGTCGTGCCCGGCGTGCGCGGGTTGCTCGTGACCGCCGAGCGCTGCCCGACGCCAAGCGATTCGCTCGCTACACCGCTCGTGATGGAGGCGCTCAAGAAGCAAATCACGCGCGGCGAGAACGGCGTGATCCTCGGTCCAGTCCGCGCGCGCAAGCTCGAGCTGCTCTGCTGGATCGCGCAGCAGTTCATCCAGGAACAAATCATCCTGATCAGTGACCGCCCACCCACAGCCCAGCTCGGGCCGCGAGTCGTGCACCTCTTCCCACCAAGAACCCCCGAGGAACTCGCGCGCGTCAGGCGTCTTATCCGCAGGTGTGATGCGGTCCTCTGGGATGAGGTCGAGAGCAAGGAGGTCTTGCAGGCGGCGCTCGGATACCCCGGCGCCAAGCGGCGCTGGATCACCATGGACGCCGCGACCACACGCGCTGGCTTCGAAGCACTCGGGCGCCGACTTGTCGAAATGGCTCCAGGTGATGTCAGCTCGATCATGTTGGCAGACTCGCGCTCCGGGCAACTCTCGCACCTGCTCCGACGCGTCGGTGGCTCGTGGCAAGAGGTCACAGAAGAAGCGAACTCGGTGCTTCCTCTGCTCGAAGCTCACCTCGAAACGAGTATGCCTATCCGCAACCGCTACGAGGATTATCGCTCGACCGTGGAGGTTCAGGAAATCCGCTTCGAGACCTACGATCCGCCGCATCAGGAAGAGCCCGAAGACATCGAAGAGCCACACCCCCGCGGGGATGGCATCGAGGGGCTTGCTGACATCCTCTCGGAGGTCGAAGAGATCGAGGAGCTCGCAGACCCGACGCCATCGCATGTGATGGCCGCCTCGAGCATCGACGAACTCCTCGAAGATTCCGAAGGCACAGACACCTCGGAGGTTTCCGACTCTGTGGTTCGCGAGGTCCTGGATGAAACTTCGAATCCGATGATCGAGATCGACACAGATCTCGGAGATCCGCTCTACGACAGTGAAGCGCTCGAAGAGGTCGGACCGAGTACCCCTTCAGATCCTCTTCCGCTCGATGAACAGAGCGGCGAGGAGGAAGAGCTCGAGGCCGCTCTCGCCGCACAAGACGAGCCTCAAGAAACAGCAGCAGAGGTTGCGGAGGTTGCGGAGGCTGTGGCCGAGGACGCAGTCGAGGACGCAGCAGAACCAGTCGAGGAAGAAGACGAGGACGAGGACAGCACCGCCGAGCTCTCCGTCGCCGGGCTCGATATGGGGATGTCAAAACCTACCCCGGAACCGCAGCGTGAAGAGGTCGCCGAGAACAACTTCAGAGAGCCGTTCGCGAAGCCAGCGCCCGTGGATGAGGCGTCGATCGATCTCGGCGAAGACTCCGAGATCGAAAGCGAAGACATGCACCGACCTCCGATCTCGGAGCGCCTCACCGAACAGATCTCACCAGAAGAGGTTCAAGCGGCGGTGGAGGCCCGCGAGCGCGAGCTCGCAGGATCTCGCGAGTTCTCGGAGTTCGAGCTCGAGGAGATCCAGGCTCCCCACGAAGAGGAAGGTGAAGAGGATGAGTTGGAGCATGCCGACGAGGCCATCTCCAAGGCAGACACGGCGATCCGATCGGGAGAGACGCTCCCTGGTGATTCTCTGGCCGAGATGCAAGAGGCGCTCAGCCTCGCAGAGGCCGAGATTCACGCGTCATTCTCTGCCGACAATGATATGGCGACCAACCCGGTCATCGAGACGCCTGATATCCAGCTCGATGCGGACATTCCGATCCTCGACATCGAAGACTCGCCAGCCACGCAAGAGTTTTACGTCAACGATTCGGCGGACGCTGACCTCGAGCACGTGCTCCCGCCTGAAGAGGACGAAATCGATCGTTTCGAGCCGATCGACGACATGCACGATAACCTCGACATCATGCTCGAGGACTTCTCCGAAGAGCAGCCTCCCATGGAGCTCGAGGTCAACATCCCTGAAGACACTCAGGTCGAGCAACACTTCGCGCTCGATCCCGACGCGCTCGTCGATAATGAGCGGCGCGCGCACCTGAACGACTTGTTGAGGATCGAGGCCGAGCTGCAAACGGATCTCGCCAGTGATAGTGAGGTCACAGGGCTACACTCCGACCCGGCCGCGATCCAGGCGTCGAGGCAACCCGAGCCCAACGCAGGGCAAGCGATGGCCGAGGAGATGTTCTCGGCGCTCGATGAGATTTACTCCGAGGCGAGCCTGCAACCTCCGAAAGCACCGGAAGGAGTCACACCTCCAGAACAGGGTGACCCGACCGTGCTGACGTCGATTCCAGATGAGCCCGTGGGGCGCGAGATTCCCGTCGATGACGACGATGTGCCCCTGCTCAGTTGGGATGATGACGAGGAGACCAAGCAGCACGAGCGCAGCAAGCTCTCCGGGACGCCTGTGCGCAGCATGAGCGATGAAGATCCACCTGATGCCGATGTCTCGACCTCGACCTCGGTCAAGTTGAACGCGCTCTCGCAACGCCTCAGAGCGTTGCGCCAGCGCAGGCAGCAAAAGTCAGGGCAGTTCAGCGCGTACTCGGCGGACGACGGCGAAGAGTCAGAGGCCGAAGAATCACCGCGTGAGAAGAGGACAACCAACCTCCTCGAAGCGCTCAAGCGCGACAAGAAGAGCTGATTGCCTCTGGGCGTATCAGTAGCGCGCCAGCACGCGTACGCCGAGGCGCCCCTCGATGTTGACGAGCTCTCCCTTACCGATTTGCTCGCCGCCAGCGACGAGCGCGACAGGTTGCCCGAGCGGGACCTCGAGGTCGATGACCTGGCCAGATTGGATCGCACCGATCTCTGCGACAGACATCGAAGCGTTGCCGACGCGCACCTCGACCGTGATCGTGGCTTGCTCGATCAGATGAGAGGTGGCCTCGGAGGCTCCCGTGGCGTGGTCCTGCTTCTTCTCTTGCGACATCATATCCTCTGCAATCTCGACGTGATCTTGAAGTACGCGAACGCGCCATCCTCCCTCGGACGAGAGGATCGGTTCGACGGGGATGAACTTTCCACCCGCGCCATCGATGTACAAGCGCGCTGCCCCATCGGGGTCTTGCACCTGGTCTAACGCGAGCGCGTGCTCTGTGGGGAGCAAGAGGTCCTCGATGTGAAGATCGACGAGCTCCAATCTGGTCAACGGAACGCGCGCGATGCCGAGCTCGACATCGACCCTGGCTCGAATCAACGCGCTCTTTTGAATCGAGCGCCAGCGGTGTTCATTGGCGGGCGCGCTCTGCGCGAAGAGTTCGAGATCTTGCACCATATGAGCGGGCAAGAAGAAGCGCACGAAGCCCGCGTGTTCAGGAGCGCTCACCAGGAACACGACCTCCGTGATCTCGAGGCCGCGGCCAAAAACAGCGGCGAGCTCCTCTCCTCCTGGCGCTGATCCGCCGAGGACAAAAGGGGGCACGCCATGCCTGGAAACGAGCCCATCGAGGAGTCGCAACAACACATAGGTGCCCAACCCGAAGTCGCGCGGACCAACGGGTGCGATTCGCCTCGATGTATGATCGGGCTCGCCAACCATCGCGCCGAGGACACCCTGGAGCAAGGATAGCTCCGCCGCGATCACGCCGACATCCACGCTCGGCGGCAACGTAAATCGGCTGACAAAGAATGAGTTCAGGTCAGGAGCCTGGAAACCATCCGGGTGCACACGCAGGGCGTGGAGGAAGATCTTGTAGCCCCCGACGCCCGTGAGCTCTTCGAGTTGCTGACAGACAAACTCGAGCGGCGTGCTCTCGACGCCAGGAGAAGGAAGGATCGAGAGGAGACGATTGCCCAGCTCTGCTTGCTTGCGGCTCACTGCCTCGAAGTCCGCCAGGCCGAGCGCCCGGAATTGAACGGGCGCGGGGCGTTGTGGTGCGACCCGATGCTTTTCGGAGCGCGCGAGCGCCTCGGCCAGCCTGGTCGATTGCCTGTCGAGCATGATCGTCTCTTCTTCATCTTCGGCCATGCGAAGCGCCTCCAGCGAAAGTGGAAGGTTGATCGTCACGGCCATTGTTTTGCCACAACCCCGCGCCAGGGGTTAACACCAAGCTCGAAAAAATCGAGATCGACGCGAGCGCTCACACCACATCGATGCGCGAAAAGGTCACGCCTTGTTCATGTGCGGCGTCGCGCATCGCGCCCTGGTGCTTTCGCAAAAGCGCCTTGAGTTCGTCGTTATCTGCGCGCATACGCACAGAGATCCCATTGCCTTCCTGCCGCAACCGAACGCGAATGCTGCCTCTTCCTGGCACGCGCACATCGAGCATCATCACCTTTCGCGCCTGTTGATCTGTACCAACCTGACAGGCGCGCACGAGCTTGTTGGCCAGCTCGACCACCTCTTGACGCCTTGCCTGTTCGGGGCTTGCAGCCTGGGCAACCTCTCCCTTTTGGTCTGCGCCCAGCGCATCGGGACCTCCCAGTTCATCGCGTGCATTTTCTGCGGCGAGAGAGGAGGAGTGCTCCTCCTCTCTCGCCGCAACCGGAGCAGAAGATATGGAGGCGCGCTCTGCAGGGTTGGAGGAGTCCTGCGAGTCGCACGAGCGCACCTCCATATCTTCTGCTCGGTGTTCCGAGATGCGTTCTTCGTGGCGTTGTTCCAGACGTTGATGAGAGGTATCGCGGGAGTCCTGCTTTTGAACCTCGCGCTGCTCCAGAAGGGATGAACCCAACTGTTCGCGATCGCCCTTCTCTGCGATGTGTTGGCGTCCTCGCAATGCATCGTTTTGGAGCGCGTTGTCCTCGCGTTCAGCTCGGAACAACGCCATCGCCCCCTTGTCCCCTGACTCCTTGTCTGCGGCGAGGCGAGCATCGGCAGGTTGCTTCTCGCCGCCTGACTTCCCCTCGAGCAGATCGCGAAAGGAACCCGCCCGAGCGCTATTTTTCTCGACCTCAGGCTTACGAGCTCCCTCGACACGTGCGCGCTTTTCCAGAGTCGCGCGGTTGTTTTGGTCCTTGATCTTCATCTCTGCTGGCACCGCTGGTGAGTTGCCCTTGCTCGGTTGTCATTCGAAGAGGTTTTCGGCCAATCGCTCCCGAATGTTTCGTGCGGATTGAAGTTTTCCTATCAGCATCTCGGGGTCGCGGTGGAGTTTGCCTCGATAGCCTGCTAAAAAAGGTGCGTTTGCTAACGTACAAACAGTACCTAACCCTTACCTGGAGCCGCCTGCCGATGCGCAAGTTCTTGATTCCCGTGCTCGTGGCTTCGATCGTGACCTCGATCGGTTGTGGTCGAAACAACAACGCCAACAACACTTCCAATAACAACACCTCCCCTGTCGAAGACATGGGCGCTACCGAGGACATGACCCCCGGCGAGGACATGAGCCCGACGGGCGATATGACTCAAACGACGCCAGGTGACATGGGCGGCGACATGACCGAAGAGGACATGGGGATCGCCGACACGGGTCCTTGCGAAGACATCTCGGCGTGCGCCGAGAACGAGGTATGCTTCGAGGGGAGATGCCGAACCGCGCAAGCCTGCTCGTCCTTCCGGCAGTCCAAAGCATGCAAGGGCTACATCGAGAAGCTCGGTGGCGATGAAGCCGCGCAAGAGCGCGCCTTCTGCGATGGTTCGTTCTGCCAGATCGCGTGCATCCGAGATTCGGAGTGCAGCGATGGGATGTCCTGCACGGACAATGGCCTGTGCGTCCCATTCCTCGGTGAAATCACCGGGGAGCATCCAGGCGGCGGCGAACGCGCACCGCTCAAGGCTGGCGTGGGCAACGCGCTGATGACCTTCCCGATCGGCCTGCCGCTCGGAGGTTATGGCTCGCGCGCCGGAAATGATGGAGAGCGCTACTCGGACGCGCTGACCTCGAGCTGGGGGCAGATGCATGGCCTCTACGCGCGCGCGATCCTTCTGGATAATGGCGAGCGCCAGATGCTGTTCATCAGGATGCCGATCATCTTCCCGACCGCACCGCTGCACGAGAAGATCGCGCGCGAACTGCAAGCGAGGACGGGAAAGGATTGGCGTGACAGCCTCGTGATTTCGGGGACGCACACGCACTCGGGGCCTGGGCGATTCTTGCACCTTCCCCCCTCCGAGCAAGCCGCGCTGCCGCTCGGCGCGTTTGGCACTGACTGGTTCAACGAGCAAGCTTTCGATTGGATCGCGAAGAGCGCGCTCGATGCCGCAGACGAAGCATTGACCGATCTCTCGGACGCCAAGCTCGGTTGGGAAATCGTCGAGGCGTTCGACACCGATGACGCCATCTCGAGCGATCGTTGGGGCGCCACACCTCCCTTCGATGACAACCGCTTGCTGCTGATGCGTATCGACGACCTCGAGGACAAACCGCGCGCGCTTCTGTTCAGCTTCGGGATGCACGGCACCTTCAACGACACCGATTACGCCACTGGCGATTCGATGGGTGGCATCGAGCGAAAGCTCGAGGATCGCTTCGGCGAAGCCTATGATCGCTTCGTGCCGACGATGTTCTTCAACCAGAACGGCGGCACGATGTCCCCACGTGGCGATCGTCACGGGCACCGCGACAACCACAAGATGGAGTTCATCGGGTGGCAGTTCGTCGATCGCATGTGGACCGAGATCGAGGCGATCGAGGGGGATCGCGATGTGACGCTCTCGGGCAAAACACTGCGCTTCCCACTCGGTTACGATGTGCTCGGCTACGAGCCTGGGGAGTGGACCTCGTACTTCCCGAGCGAGGCGGGCACGGACCTGATCTATGGCGGCCTGCAATGCCAGGTCGGAGGCGCCGAGGACAACGATCCTGCGACCTCCTTGCCCCCAGATGAGAATCAATGCGCCGGGATCGCGGGCGTCCTCTATAACCGCCCACCGTCGCTCTTCCTTCGCAGCCAGATGACCGCGCTCGAGATCGATGGCTTGACGGTGGTGACCTTGCCAGGCGAAGCCTCGATGGAGCTTGGCTGGCAAGTGTTGCGCGAGGTTCAGAACGCGCACGGCGTCGATCCTCTCGACGCATGGGTTTGGGGTTACGCGCAGGATCACCAATTCTATCTGACGCCGAGCAACCTTCGCGGACCGCTCCCTCCCTTCCCTGGCATCTCGACGCCGATGGCGCCGGACGAATACCCGGATTACGCGTTCAGCTACTACCAGGGCGGCTATGAGGCAGGCTTCACCATCTGGGGAGCGCGCATGGGCGACTTCCTCGTGGATCGCGCCGTCGAGGTCACGGGCTTGCTGCTCGGCACGACAACCGAGACCGAGTTCGACCAACCTCTGCCGCTCCAATACACGCGCCGTGGCGATCCTCCCTTCGAGGTCCTGGCGACCGCAGCGGACAAGATCGGGACAATCTCTGTCGAGCCCCCCGAGCAAGTGCAACGTCTGGAGGCGATCGAGTTCGCATGGCTCGGTGGCGACCCTGGCGCGGAGATGCCTCAGGCACCGCTGGTCACCCTCGAGCGCGAGGTCGGTGGCAACTGGGAGGCAGTCACACACATCAACACCCGCGATTACTCCAACCGCGAGTTGCTGATGCTCACGCGCCTTCGCCGCCAGGAAGGCAGCGAGGAGTGGGAATGGGTGGTGTATTGGGAGGAACTCAAGAACTTCCCGGTCGGTCAGTACCGCTTCCACGTTCAAGGTCACTACCACAACGAAGGCGGCGAGCGCGTTCCCTACGAGACGCTCTCTCGCCCATTCGAAATGGTCCCGAACAACAACGCGCTGATCGAGATCGAGCGCAATGATACGACGGTCTCGGGCACCCTCGGATACCCCGTGGCCGAGCGCATCAAGAACCCGAAGACGCCGCTCGATCTGGCGGCCGTGTCGGGGAGCTATCGCTTGCGCCACCCTGATGTGCCCACAGGTGTCTCCGACCCGATCGAAGATATCACCTCGATCACGGTGCGCGTCGAGGATGGCAGCGGCAACCTGATCGAGGAGTTCACCGACGGCGACGTGACCGTAACCACCGCGCCCGAAGATATCGAAGGGCGTCAGGTTCCCGTGACGCGCTACTCGGTCACGCTCAGTCAATCGCCCGCTGCGCCTGTGACCATCAAGGTCAACGTCACAGACAACCTGGGCAACCGCGGCGATGCCGAGGCTGCGCTGTGAGGCGAGGAGCCTGACTTTCGCGGCGCTCTCGCCGAGCGAACCATGCCGCCAAGAAATAATGCTGCCCGGTTGGAGACACCTCCAACCGGGCAGCATTATTTCTTGGCGGCATGGTTCGCGAGCCACCGTCGGTGGTTCACTTCTGTATATCGAGCGAGGGTGATGAGGCGCCGCTCTAGATGCCAACATAGAGGAAGATGCTCGTGCCCCAGGTCAGGTGATCTGCGGTCTCGGGGAGGACCAACAACCAGTCGGAGAAGTCTCGGCCAACGTGAGCCTCGACCCCCATCGACATCAAGTCCTGCTCCCAACGCAACTCTGCGCCAAATCGACCGCCGTAAACCCAGCGAGAACCTCGCTGTGGAAGGAAGAGCTCGTCCTGGATCACGCTCGCGGCGATAAACGGCGAGAACCGGAGCTGAGAGACGTAAGGCTCGTACTGCGATGAGGACGAGTACGAAGAGTAATACTGTGGGGGTGGTGGAGGTTCAGGCCGAACCAACCACGTCTTGCGAAGCGAAGGCTTCCACTGCGCGCGCGCGTACTTGAAGTAAGGGTCGCTCGCCTCGAACCCGACCTCGAGGTCAAAACCACCGGGGATCTGATCGAGCGCCAGCGCGCCAAAGAACGTGTCCTGCTGCCCCAAAAAACCGGCAGTGGCGTCGAGACGCATCCCAGCAGGGAGCTCGATGCCACCCACGCCGAGCTGCGCGACATCTACCCCTCCTCGTCGATTGCCGGGCAAGCCGACCAGATCGAAGCTGATCCCTAACCTGGGGATGCCCAGGTTCAAATAGAGCGAACGATCACGCCTCGCCCCCACATCCAACGCCCCATAAGCTGACGGCGAGAGCAGCTCCTCCGGGACATCACTCGCCTCGGGGTATCGTTGCGTAAACGCACCTACAGTCAGTGAAAACCACTCACGTCGAAATGCAACCCCGCCGAGTGATTGCACGTAATCGAGCGAAGGATTGCGACCTGGAACATTGAACTCCACCCCATCATTGGAGCGCAGGAAGAAGACGGAGACGCCGAGCTCGAAGAGCTCCCCCATCCCTTCAGGGAAGGAAGAGCGCGGCATGTAGACGCTCTCGTAGAACCCCCACCAGTTGCGTTCCAATGTGCCGCGCGTGACACCTCCGCTGGCGTCGCAGAGGCGAAAGCGCTCGTGGTTCTCACCGCGATGCAACATCCCGGCGGCGACCTGCGGCATGAAAGTGCCTCGCGTCATCTCGAGTGTTTTGGCGCTCTCTCTTCCGATGTCATCCTCGCGGGAGGCGCGCTCGATGACCTGCTCGAGCGCCCTGGAGCGCTCGTGCCACGAGCTCCCTTCGAGCAAGGAGAGGTTTTGCAGGATGCGACGCTCGGCGCGAGCGCGTGTGAGGATGTCCCCTCCCTGGCCAAGCTGCTGGCAAGGTTCCTGCGCCTGGGTTGCCTGGCTATAGAGAAGCGCGACGACAAAGGAGAAGACGCCTAACAAGAGGTCGAGTTCGAACGACATTTCTGTCACTGGATCACCATCACTCGGAGTATCATTGCGCCGCTTTCACGAGGATCTCGCGGCCATCTTTCGAGTGGGTGAGTACAGAGCAGAATGTGTGCCAATTCAGCGTGCTACTGGTTGGTCCATTCGAGGTAGCGCGTGTCGATAAAGGAGCGTTTTATCAACGCCTCGACGGTCATCGACGGTTCGCGCCACATCTTCACGCCGCAGAACCAGATGGGGCGCTCGGGTTCGGTCTTGCACAACCCCTTGGCGACCGCAGCCGACATCGAGTACTCGGGCTTTACGCCCTCGACGCCGCTCCACACCTCGAGCTGTGGGACGTTGTTATCAGCCAGGATCGGATCATCGACAAACTCGAGGTCAGGGCGGTTCCCACCGTAAGTAATACGACAGGCTTCTCGCCATCGCTCCAGGCGGATCTCCTCCCTGCCACGCGAGCTGACATTGGCGATGTCTCCGAGCGCATCCGCCGCAGAGATCGCGTCGTGTTTTACCGGCGAGTTGACGAGCCGACAGAGGTAAAACGCCGACGCCAGGCTCATTTCGATGGAGTATTGCTGGGCGGGGACGTTCTTTTGAAGCTTCCAGAAGGAAGGCTGACCATTTCTGGCAATGAGCGCGAGCGTCTCGGTCAGGTTGCTCATCTCTTCGGGCGAAGGAAGCGGGACCTTTTGCAAATGGAGCTCGATCATGCCAAGCATGTCGCCACCTTGCATCGGCGAGAGCTGGCGGATGGCCTCGACGCAAGGGCGCCACGTGGTGACGTTGGTGCGCATGGCGCAGTGACGGAGCCAACGGTAGTAGCGAGGATCTTCTGGGCGATCGCGCGTCTTGCGGTACTCGTTGACCATCAACGTGGTCTGCATCTCCGTCTCTTCAAAGCGCGTGACCTCGCCCCAGTACTCCTCGATCTCGGCGCCGAGCTTCGGGTACGCGTCGAGTTCCTTGTTGAACCATGCGCGCACGAGACAGATGCGAGGCGCGAAGGACTTGCGCTTATCCAGGGTGGTGCGGAGCATCTCAGCGCGTGCATCGGAGAGTTTCTCCAGGCTCGCCTCGCACGCATTCTCGGCGGCGAGACGCGGGCCAAACTCGAACGCAGCGAGCGCCTTCTCGTCGGTCCACTCGACCCTGGAGAGCTCGGCCTCGGACTTCTCCTGGAGGTTGTGTGAGATCTTTTCGGCTTCCGTCAGCGGCGTCTTGCCGTCGGTGCGCGTGGGCGCGGGCTTTTTGGCAGCGTCGCCGGTCGGGTAGAAGGCGTACTGGATGCCAACAGCGGCCATCACCGCACAAATCAATGTGGTGATACCCATCGCCTCGAGGAAGGCTTTGTTTGGGTCCTCTGCGCCGGGGGCAAAGATCTGGAGCTGATTCTTGTCGCGAGCCATGGCGCCTCCTGTTCCCTTGAACTGCCTCGCTGCGCGCGATGTGCTCGCGAGACCTACCTCGAGAAAGGTAATCGATCTGAGCCGGGAAATCAGCCGCGACGCCCGATCAATCGTCGAGTGAGATTTGCTTGCGCTTGAGCTTCTCGACGAGCGTGGTGCGGTTGATCCCGAGGAGTCTGGCTGCCTGCGCCTTGTTGCCAGACGCCTTCTTGAGCGCCCCTTCGAGCAACCTGCTCTCGAGGCGGTCGAGTGTGCTCGCCATATCGATCCCCTCGCTGGGCACGTCGAGGCCGATCAGAGGTTGCGGTGATGCATCCACGATCTGGGGAGGGAGATCCTCGCGCTCGATAAACCCGCTGCGTTTGATGATGGAGATGCGTTGGATGAGGTTCTCGAGCTCGCGCACGTTTCCTGGCCAGACGTAACGTTTAAAGAGCGTGCGCACCTCGCGCGTCAGATCCACGAGCCCAGTGCCATGCTCCTCGTTTTGGAGCGCGATAAAGTGCGCGGCGAGGATCGGGATATCCTGCGGACGCTCGCGCAGCGCGGGCATATGGAGAGGGAGGACGCTCAAGCGATAGTACAGGTCATCGCGAAAGCCGTTGCGGTCCAGCTCGGACTCGATGTCACGGTTGGTGGCCGCGATCACGCGAAAGTCGACCTTGATCGGAGTGGTCGAGCCGAGCGGCGTGAGCTGCTTCTCTTGCAACACACGCAACAGCTTGACCTGGACATCCGAGGGCATCTCGGCGACCTCATCGAGAAAGATCGTTCCCTTGTGCGCGGCCTCGAACTGGCCACGCTGGTCGGCGATGGCGCCGGTGAAGGCGCCGCGCACATGCCCGAACAATTCACTCTCGAGCAACTCGTGCGGGATCGCGCCGCAGTTGACCGCAACGAAAGGACCTTGAGCGCGAGGTCCCAGCTCGTGAATCGTTCGGGCGAGGAGGTCCTTGCCGGTGCCGCTCTCGCCGGTGATCAAGACAGGAGCATCGCTACGCGCGAGCTGAGGGAGGATATCGAGCACTTCGTTGATGGGAGAATCGGGCGCGCGGATGATCCTGTCTCGAGGATCATACTGATCTGTGCCCGTGAGCGGGCGGACAAACTCGTCGATGGCCGCGAGCACGCTAGAGCTCGAGGGGAGGATGTTTCCTGGCTTGATCTCGAGGACGGTGACGGCGCCAAGCTGCATGGCGAGCACCGAGCGCGCGACATCCCCCTGGCGTACAGCGCCGATGATCGGCAACAACTCGCCGCTCTGCCGGAGCGCGCCGTCGAGGCGAGTACGAGAGGCATCATCGCAAACCACCGCGCACAACCACTCCTCTCCCTTGAGGACATCCGAGAGCTCGTCCGGGTCATCCAACACGCGTAAACACCACCCATGCGCCTCGATGGCTTCGGACAAAGGCCCGGCCTCGGCTTCAGGATCGCATAAGATGAGGATACCGCTCGTGGTTTCTGCGCTCATGATCGCCCACTCGACGCGCGTCAATGGTTGACACCCAGTAGTTGCATTTGAAAGGAGGACTCCCAATCTTTTATCAGAGCACATTATCCTACATCAAGCCACACCTGCCCTGACGACCAAATGATCGTGCACAGAGTGTGTACGTCATTTGATTTTATGCGCCTGAACGCCGAGCGACCGACCCGGCGCGGGATTTCC
>JAYZVO010000079.1:0-4527 GCA_036155555.1 Myxococcota bacterium | reverse complement strand
GTGATTTCCCCAACCTGGAAAACGTTTCTTTTTTGACCTTCAGAAAGAATGACATTTTCCCTGACTGCGAGGGGGAAAAGGTCGCCGAAGCGATCCCGAACTTCGACGGAAAACTCACTCTCGAAGACAACAAGCCCAACTCGCGTTGTGCTGATCTCGAATAGTCTCCACTCCGCATCCCCTGACAAAACCACACCCAACCTCTCAACAAACTCCCCAAAGAGGGCTATATCCCGAGCAACCGACGCCAAGTCTGCCCCCCTCCCGAACACGTAGTGTGAGAAACAGGGGGGCCGCGGACGAGCGATAGCGAGGGCCGTGGGGGGTGTATGAATCACATCGCTGATGTAGGATGCCGGAATCTGGTGTTTGACTAAAACGATGTGGTCAGTATGAGCGAAGAAGTCCCCTCCGATGCGGCGGAACAGGATGGAGAGGAGAAGCGGGCGAAGATCCTTCGGATCGTGGGCTTCGTGATCTCGGTCGGCGTCCTGCTGCTCGCCCTCCCCTCCACACAACCAGAGCCCTCGAAGACCGAAGCGCTGACCGCGCAGGTGTCCATGCGCAAGGACGTCGGAGGCATCGACGATGGCGTCAAGGCGTGGGTGGAAAAACACCGCCCGGAGCAAAAGGAAAAACAACTCTCCCTCAAGCTCGACTACCACGGCCCCGAGCTTGGCGAAGAGGTCGTCCGTCGAAAGCTCGCCGAGGCAAAGCACCTCACCCTCTCGCCAGACGGCGAAGACGGCGAGCTCGATGTCGCCATCACCACCGACAAGGAAGGCGTCCAGCAAGAGGCGCTGATCACGCTCGAGGTCAAGGGCGAAGAGGCCAGGGAGCTCTCCAAGAACAAGCGCAGGCTTGGCACCTGGGTCTCGGTCCTGCCGCCACTTATCGCGGTGTTGTTCGCGCTCTTTTTCAAGCGATTGATTCTGGCCCTGTTCGGCGCAGTATGGCTCGGAGCCGCCATTCAGGCGGGGTTCATGCCTCATACGGCGACCTGGGATGCCATCGTCAAGTATATGCTCGGCTCGACCTTCGACGGGTTTAACCTGCACGTCATCGGCTTCACGCTGAGCCTCGTCGGGATGGTGCACG
This sequence comes from Myxococcota bacterium, assembly GCA_036155555.1. Taxonomy (GTDB): domain Bacteria; phylum Myxococcota_A; class Bradymonadia; order Bradymonadales; family Bradymonadaceae; genus JAYZVO01. The sequence goes on along the minus strand of JAYZVO010000079.1, from coordinate 3,429 downwards.
TGATCCTTCGTATGGGAGGCATGGCGGGATTGCTCGACAAGTTGAGGGTGTTGGCGACCTCCCGGCGAGCGAGCAAGCTGACCACGGCGCTGATGGGGGGCGCGATCTTTTTCGATGATTACGCCAACACCATCGTCGTCGGCACCACCATGCGACCGATGACCGACGCCAGAAAAATCAGCCGCGAGAAGCTCGCTTACTTGGTGGACTCCACCAGCGCGCCGATCGCGGGAGTGGCGATCATCTCTACCTGGATCGGTTACGAGGTCGGGTTGTTCGATGAGCTCTCGCGCCAACTGTTCATGGGGATGAGCGGCTACGAGATCTTCTTCTCGATCCTGGCGATGCGTTTCTATTGCTTGCTGACGTTGGTGTTCGTGCTCTTGAACGCTGTGCTCGAGCGTGACTTCGGGCCGATGCTCACCGCCGAACGCCGCGCATCGAGCGGCGGAGGCGCGCTTCGCCCAGGCTCCAAGCCCTTGACCCAGGTCGGCGCCGCAGAACATATCTCGCCGCCAGAAGGAACCCCGAGTCGGTGGTTTAACGCAGTGATTCCGGTGAGCGTGGTGATTTTGTCCGTCATGCTCGGGATGTACTGGTCCGGTTGGGCAAGCGGTGATGCATCACTCCCTGGACTTGGCGCGCTGATGACTGGCGAGGCGGAGTGGTCGCAATGGAGCAACCTCGGCGCGGCGCTCTCGCAAATGGGGAGCTGGGAGGCGTGGCGAGATGCGTTCTCGAACGCGGACAACGCCAAGGTCTTGTTCTATGGCGCGATCATGGGGAGCGTGGTGGCGATCTTGCTCGCCGTGACGCAGCGCTTGCTAAACCTGAAGGATGCCTCGATCGCCTGGGCCCGCGCGATCCCTGGAATGTGGATGGCCGTGGCGATCCTGGTGTTGGCGTGGTCGATTCGCGCGGTGTGCGATGACCTCGGCACGAGCGTCTACCTCGTGGGCGCCGTGCAAGATCTCATCACCCCCACCCTCTTGCCGATCATCACGTTTGTGCTGGCGGCCATCATCGCGTTCGCCACTGGCACGAGCTGGGGCACGATGGGGATCTTGATCCCAGCATTGATTCCGCTGGCGCATCATATGACGCAGGGGCAAGCGCATGGCGAGGTGATCCTGATGCTCTGCTTCGCCGCAGTGCTCGATGGCGCTATCTTCGGAGATCACTGCTCGCCGATCTCGGACACCACCGTCATGAGCAGCATCGCCAGCGCATGCGATCACATCGACCACGTGCGCACGCAAGCGCCCTATGCGATCACGACCATGTTGGCCGCCAGCACCTGCGGGTATCTGGGCGTGGCCTACGGGTTGCCAGTTTGGGGCGCGCTCGTGCTCGGCGTTGTATCATTGGCGGCGGTGCTGTTTTTGATCGGGCGCGCGTTGCCAGAGGTCTCCATCGATGAGGAAGCCAGGGATCAGGGTTGAATTGAATCCTGAGGGCACCTGATGCGTCTCCTTGTAAGGCGTCCTCTTCGCCCTTCACATACGTTGAAACAAAATCACCGGTTCGGTATGCGACACATCTTCTCATTGGCGCTGGTCTTTATGGCCACCTTCTCGATCTTCTCTCTCACTCCAGACGTGGCGAGCGCGACGTCCTGGTTCGTGGACGCGAACCAGGCAAAAGAGCTTCTCGATGGGGGCGCGATCGTGCTCGACGCGAGGGGCAAGCTGGCATATCGCGCCGAGCACATCGAAGGCGCACAGCCCGCATCCTGGCAAGAGTTTTCAAAGTCCTCCAAGAGCGCGCGCGGGAACCTGCTCTCGGCGAAAGTGATCCAGGCAAAGCTGCGCGCCAAGGGGGTCAGCAATGATACGCCCGTGCTCGTCGTCGGAGACCCGAAGAAGGGTTGGGGCGAGGATGGGCGCATTGTCTGGATGTTGCGCACGATGGGGCATGCCAAAGCCTCGGTCGTCGACGGAGGACACGCCGCGCTCGTAAAAACTGGCGCGAAGACAACCTCTGGCGGCGCGGACAAGATCGTCCCTGGTGACTTCGAGGCAAAGGTCACGAGACGCTACGCCGCGAGCGAAGCGCAAATTCGCGAAGAGCTAAAGAAAGAGAAGAGAGCGGTCTTCGTCGACACGCGCGAAGCCAGAGAGTACGCGGGCAAGACACCATACGGCGAGGCTCGCGGAGGACACGTTCCGGGCGCCGTGCACTTGCACTTCTCGGATCTCTACGGAGCGGACGGAAAGCTCCTGCCGCGCGATAAGATCGAGGCGAAGCTGAAATCACTCGGCATCGAGAGCAAGGATCAAGCGATCATCGCGTATTGCACCGGAGGCATCCGCTCGGGGTTCTTTGTCGCGGTCCTGCAAGAGCTTGGCTACCGCAACGCCAAAAACTACGCGGGGTCGATGTGGGAGTGGTCCTCGATGGACCCTGAGACGCACCCACTGGAGAAGTAATCCCTCTCTTGGAAAGCGACTTTCGAGTCGCTATGCTCTTGCCCGTTGGTGATCTCATGCAGGAATCGACTCCTGTTTCCCCGGTCAACATACGCAAAGAAACCATGCCAAAACTTCGCCTCCCGATCCTGTTCGTGCTCGCCACCTTGCTCTTTGCCTGCGGCGGCGGAGAGGACCCAGAGCCTGGAAACAACGCAAAAACACCAGAAGACATGGGCATGCTCGACATGGCGCAGACGAGCGAACCTGTGGACATGGGCAAAGAAGAGGTCGACGAAGGCCCCCCTGCCCCGCAATGCACCGAGCCCGAGGTCGCCTGCGGGCAAACCTGCGTGGACACACAGACCGACATCGAGAACTGCGGTGAGTGCGGCAACGCGTGCGGTCGAAGCACAGCTTGCGTCGATGGCGAGTGCATCTGCTTTATGACCGGGCGCACCTGGTGTGGCGCGGGCGTCTGCGTGGATACAGCGAATGACGCGAAGAACTGCGGTGAGTGCGGCAACGTCTGCCCGGCGGCAAATTACTGTGACAGGGGGGAGTGCGTCGACGATGGCTTCATCGGAGAGGTCGTCCTCCTGACCAACGAAGCGCGCAAGGTCGCCAGAGATTGCGGCGGCGATTACATGGACGCGGTCGGTCCGTTGTCGGTGAATGACAAGCTCGCGCTCGCGGCGCAGCGCCACGCTGAAGATATGGAAGAGCGTGACTTCTTCGCACACGACAACCCCGATGGCGCCACACCTCGCGATCGCATGCGCGCTGCCGGCTACACCGGCAGCGTCACTGGCGAGAACATCGCGCAGGGGCAAAACTCCCCGGCAGAGGTCGTCCAGGCATGGATCGACTCTCCTGGCCACTGCCGCAACATGATGAGCCCCGGTTACACAGAAATCGGCGTGGGCTTCCACAAGGGGAGCCGCGAGCTGTGGGTGCAGAACTTCGGCGCTCCAGAAAACGCGACGCATTTCTTCACTGGCGCCAACCGTAGGTTGCCGAG
>JAYZVO010000078.1:0-32696 GCA_036155555.1 Myxococcota bacterium | reverse complement strand
TTCCTCGGGTTGTTGCGCGCCGAGAACGTAAAAAGCAAAAACCCCACCTTGGACGCGGCGCGCATTTTTAACAAGGGCCGCGCCTCTTTTCTTTCTCGCGCCCCTCACACATCCAAGCACCACGACTCGACGCCATGCTGTTGTTTGCCGCGGGCGTTCGATCATGAGAGCATCGAGTCACGCCAAATCAAACAGGATGAACTCCTTGCCCTCGAGCCAAACCATGCTCTCCTCGCGCCGTCGTATTCTTGTCGCCCTGCTCTCCTGGACCTTGCTCGCCGCAGGTTGCCCTGGAGGAGAAGATCCTGATCCGGGGAACACCACCCCGGCAAACAATACGACCTCGCATGACATGACAAAGACAGCGGACATGGGCGGCGGTGATATGCCCGCAGAGGACATGGCCGACACTGCGAAGGACATGCGCGATGCCATCGAGGATATGGAGCAAGTGCCTGATATGACAGCTCCTCCCGTGGATATGGCAGACGCGGCGCCGAGGCTCTCGGAGGCATCCTGCGAGATCGGGAATCCTCCCGCGAGGTCTGTGAAACCAGGCACAGATCTGTTGCGCGTGACGCTCGAAGCGCCGCTGGCGGTCTGCAATGATGGGAGCCCTGGGGTCTTCTACATCAAACCGGGGAGCGGGAGCGGCGCGGACAAGTGGTTGATCTGGCTCGAAGGGGGCGGCGGCTGCACGAGCGGTGAGTCTTGCGCCAGGCGTTGGTGCGGTCGAAACATCCCCTCGACGGCGGCGAAGATGAGCTCGAAGTGGGCGCCGGACGGGATCGAAGGCGCGGGCGTCTTCGACTCCCCCGCTGGCGCCACGAATGACTTCGCCAACTGGAACCACGTGGTCGCATACTATTGCAGCTCGGACTCCTGGGCAGGTCGGATCGAGCACCCGAGGTTGAGCGACCCGACAGGAACCGTCGAGGATTTCTCACTCGTCCTTCATGGAAAACATATCCTGACGGCGATGCTCGATGTGCTCGACGAGGGCGCGCGATCGGACAGCGGGGCAATGCAGATGCCGCCGTTGACGGAGGCGAGCATGGTGTTGTTTTCGGGAACCTCCGCGGGAGGAGGCGGCGCGAGGTTGAACGCGGATGATGTTCGCGAGCGGCTGCTGTCGAACAACCCGAACGTCGACTTTCGCCTCGTGGTCGACGCGGGCGTGTGGACGAAAGAGCCGAGCGAAGACTTCTCGGAGGAGGCATCCCAGGCGTTCTTCGACAACTCCTATGCGATCTCGAGCAACTTCCGAAACCTGTTCACGGACGCGTCCTGCCTGGCCTACCACACCCGAGATCCAGAGAAATGCTCTGAACCCACGCACATCCTGCTCGAGCACACCGAGACCCCCTTCTTTATCAAGATGGATTACAGCGACAGGGTCGACAGCCCAGGTGTGTATGCGGACAACGAGACGTTCACGCGCTCGACCTACGCGCTGCTCCAGAGCATCGCCGCCGGAGATTTCTCGCCGGAAGAAGCGGGCGCGCGACAGGCAGGTGGAGTCTTTGCGCCAAACTGCGGGCATCATGTGGCGCTCGAGTCAGGGGAGTTCTACAACATCAAGATCTCGGATGGCGCAGCGAGCGCGAGCTTCCACGATGTCCTCTCGAACTGGGCAAGAGGAGCGGAGCCAACCTTCGTGCTCGATGATCGCGAGGATGTCTTCTCGTCGGTGTGCAGGTGATCGAAGGGGAGCAAAGTCACAAGACCTCGCGGACGTAGTTGCCGACCTCGAGAGGTTTTGCAGCGAGCGCGGCGAGCACGCCGCCAAACATGGCGCCGATGACGCCAGGAGAGCACACGTCACAACCTGCCATATACAGGTTCGGGATGGGTGATTTCGGGCGCAGCCACTTGTTCGTGTAGCGGTCAGGCGTTGGAGAGAGGCCGTAGATCGATCCTCCGACCGCGCGGTTGAAGTAATCGGTGGTCAGTGGCGTGGAGAGCTCCTCGAACACGAGGAGCGGCTCGAGCTCGGGCATCGCCTCCAGGAACTGCGCGCGCAAGCTCTCGTGCAGGCGTTTCTTGAACGCATCGTAATCCTCGCCGCGCTTCTTCCAGCGCGTTCCTTGCCACTTTTCAAAGACCTCCCAGGGGACAAACGTGACGACCTCTCCGGTGTGAATCATCTCCGGACCAGGATCATGCTCGGGGTCTTTTAATGAAGGGAAGCTGCAATAAAGGATGGGTGCGTCGGGGAAGGGTTGTTGCGAGTCAGGATCGACCATCCAGGCCGCCTCGTCCTGCTTCCACGAGGAGACAAACCACTGGTTTGCCGCCGTGGCGCCAGCCCTGGCGATGTCTCCCTTGAACCCGAGGTAGAGGCAAACGTGCGCGGCGGCGGGCTCGAGCTTCTGGAAGCTCCTCGCCCACTCCTTGTCGGCGAATGATTTCGGGAGCAAGCGCTCGACGGTGGCCTGTGCGCCGACGCCCGAGACAATGCGCCTCGCGTACACCTCGTTTTTGCCGAGGCGGACGCCGACGGCCTCGCCATCTCGGACAAGGATCTCGTCCACGGGGGTCGCGATGCGTGTCCAGCCGCCGTTGGCGGCGACCGTGCCGAGCAATCCTTCGGCGATGCGACGAGATCCTCCCACGGGGTAATAACCACCATACAGGAAGTGACGCGCGACGAGCGCCTGGATGGCAAAGGATGCGTTCTCGGGGATGGCGCCATAATAACCCCACTGCGCGCAAAGCACCGAGCGCAGCTTCGGGTTATCGGTGAACTCCGAGATCACATCATAGGCAGAACGCTCGAAGTACTGGCGCACGTTGCGATTCAAGACCTTATCCGCCACGCCGCCGAGCGAGGTTGGCAAGACGCGGCTCATGTAATAGCGACGCATGGCGCTGCCAACCTCGCGGATCGCGTCGAAGTATTTGCCGATGGCGACTTCTTCGCCAGGGAAGGCTTCGACGAGCGTGTCGCGAAAATCCCTCGGGTTATCAGGGAACGCGATCTTCACGTCATCGGGCATATGAAAGATCTCGTAGACCTCGCCGAGCGAGGCCCACTCGAGCTGCTCGCGCGTTAACCTGTGGAGCAAGCGGCCAGTGAGGCTATGCTCGGTGACCTCTCCGATGGCGTGCACGCCCACATCCCAGACGTAACCGCCGGGGCGCTTGAACGTGTGCGTGAAGCCGCCTGGCTCGTAGTGTTGCTCGAGCACGAGGACGCGCTCGCCAGTCTCGGCGAGCAGCGCTGCGGCGGTCATCGACCCCATGCCCGAACCGATCACGATCGTGTCCCATGGGCCGTCGTGCCCCTTGCCCCGCTTGTCCCAAAAATCACCGCGCGCCATGCCTGCCCTCTTTAAAAATCATCCCACAACGATGGCAAGATCTTACACGAGATATGCTGCGCAGAACATTCACCTCACGTTTCACCTCTTCGGTTCTCTTTCCGGCCCTGGAGGCGACCAGGGTGGACAAAACCCCGCGGGGACCTGGCACGATTTTCGAATTTTTCAATGTCCTCGAACAGCGCGCCGACCTGACGAAACCCATGGCTGGTGATGAACAAAGCTCGTTTCGAAAATCGTGCCAGGTCCCCGCCCATGCTTTCGCGCGACGCTTGTTACTTCGACAAAAAATAGGATCAGCGACACAGAAACAAACTCGCAACAAAAAGATACCAAAGCATTTTCAACCCATATCTGTTGTGATATAGACAATTTCAACACTTTTCTCCATTGGGGGGCTTATGCGTTTTTTTATTTTGATCCTGGCTACATGCGCTTTGACAGCATGCGGCAACCAGACACCAGACGAAACACAACAGGAGACGACTCCTGCGCCGGAACCACAGGAACAACAGCCTCCATGTGAGGTGAAGCAGCTCGAGGATGGCGCGGTCGAGATCCGCTGCGGCGACGGAGACCCCGTCGTGCTCGAAGCGGGCGAACCTGGCATGAACGGCGAAGATGGAACAGATGGCGAGGATGGAACGTCGTGCAAGGTCACGGACTCAGGCGCAGATTACCGCACCATCTCGTGTGATGATGGGACGAGCATCCGCCTCGAGGACGGAGAACAAGGCAGCGTGGGCGAGGATGGCGAAGATGGTGAGGACGGCGTCACCACGCTCGTTCATGTGGAGCGCGAGCCTGCGGGGATGAACTGTCCCGATGGAGGCATCGAGCTCGTGACAGGGGTCGATGAGGATGGTGATGGGCTGCTCGCGGAGTCCGAGCGCGCGAACGCAACCTCGCAATATGTGTGTGACGCGCGTCAGGACCAGGACCCACGACAACTCAGCGCGGGTCGATATCACAACTGCGTGTTGATCGGAGATCAGATCAAATGTTGGGGGTCATCGCAGCATGGAGAGCTCGGCAACGGAAACCGGGAGATCCCACAGCTGGCGTGGCCCATGCCCGTGATCGATCTCCCCATCGAGCCCGAGCATGTCTCGGCAGGAAGCTCGCACACGTGCGCGATCGTCCACGGAGGAGACGTCTACTGTTGGGGCGCAAACCATGACGGCCAACTCGGCTTCTCGCCATCCATCAACAACAACCCTTATAAACCTGTCACAGCGGTCCCGCTCACGAGCCCCGCGACGCAACTTGTCGCAGGCAACGAGACCACATGCGCGCTGACCACTGATGGGAAGCTCTGGTGTTGGGGTCGCGGTCCTGGCGCGGCCACATCACCGAACCCCGAGCGTCCTCGGGAGATCCCGCTCCCCTTCATTCCGACAGCATTCGATCTCCAGTCGAGCCATGCATGCGTGCTCTCACCAGGCGGCGAGGTGTGGTGTTGGGGTTACAATCTATCCGGACAACTCGGGTTGGGTGACGTCGAGGACAGGGCTGCTCCCGAGAAGGTCGTGGGCCTTCCCGAGCGAGCGGTGCAAATCGCGTTGAGTGAGAACCACACATGCGCGCTGCTTGTCACGGGAGAGGTCTCCTGTTGGGGATGGAACTTCCTGGATCAGCTCGGGAGTGCGCCAAACGTAAAGCAAACCACCCCGTTTACCCTCGACACGGGCGTCGCGGCGAGCGCGACACACCTCGACGTCGGTGAGTTTCACACCTGCGTGGCGTTTGACGACGACCAGGTGCGTTGCTGGGGACAAGGCATCGATCTCCTCCCGCACACGTTCGCGAATGGGATCGCGCGGCTCGAGTCTGGCGCGTACCACATCTGCGTACTCGATGGACAACAGCAGGTCTGGTGCGCCGGGCAAAACGGCAGCTTTCAATGCGGAAGGCGTTCCTCGACCAACGTCCCCAGGCCGACACAAGTCCTTGGATTTTGAATACATTCATCTTACAAAGCGATCATTTTACCATGAAAATACAATACAGAACTTTCGCGCTGCCGCTGCTCGCGGTGCTTTCGCTCGTGGGATGCGTGGAGCCTTCCGAGGGTGACACACCCGCCTCACAGACAACGCCTGCGGTTGCCACCGAGCGGACGTGCGCGGTCGAAAAAACCGAAGATGGCGCGCTCATCACGTGCTCCGATGGTCACGAGACGAGCATCCCTCGCCCCTCGACAACAACCAGTGATGATGGCGCAGATGGGGCACCGGGCACGCGATGCACGGTGCAAGAAGTGGACGCCGATCAGCTCCTTATCGAATGCGACGACGGCACACGCGAGCTCATCGCCAAAGCATCCGATGGAGAGATGGGCGCACCTGGCGAGGATGGCCAGGATGGCTTCGATTTCCTCATCGAACTCTCCGAGATCCTCCCAGGAGAACGCTGCGCGGACGGTGGCATCGACATCGCGCAAGGGTATGACCTCGACGGTGATGGTCAGCTGCAAGAAGAGGAGGTCTCGAAAGCACACACGCGCTACATCTGCCAGGACACGTCTCCAGAACTCTTCGAGCAGCTCGATCTCACGTGGGATCGCAGCTGCGTGATGAGCAACAAGCGCGTGTCATGCTGGGGAGCAGGCCGACAGTTCTCATCGATCATCCCCGAGGATGTGGCCTCGCTTGGAGGGGACGTCGTGCAAATCGCGACGACCTCGCACTCGGTCTGCGCACTTTTCGAGGATGGAACGGTGGGCTGTCCTCATGACAACTTGCTCCCCAACTCCTCGGGCAATAACCCGAGCATCCCCGAACTCAGGATGGTGGAAGGACTCACAGACATCATCGCGCTCGAAACACACAATAACTCGGCCTGCGCGATCGATGCCCGAGGAGAGGTTCGCTGCTGGGGAGGCAACAGCGCGAGGACGCCGATAAAAATCGATGTCCCACCGTCCAAGCGCGTCTTCATGAGCTGGGAGAACACATGCGCGGTGACTGTCCACGACCAGGTTTACTGTTGGGGCTCCAACGACAACCAACAGCTCGTGGCGGGAGACAAGGACCAGCAATACCCGCCGACGCATATCCCGGCGTTTGATGGAGACATCCTGAACATCACGTTCATGCCAGATGTCATCCTGGCGCTCGATGTGAACGGAGACGTCTTCTACAGCGGCGACTTCGATACTGACAGAATCCCCGCGCCCCCACGTACAGGAAAAATCGACGTATTGAGCAACATGAGTTTACGCGAGCTCGCCCACTCGCCGCCGTACCTGTGCGCCCTCGATGACAACCACGACGTGCACTGCACATGGTGGAGTTTGAACGACTCGATCCAGGAGCTGGAGATCGAAAAGTTGGAGCACCTCCCTGACGTCAAGTCGATCTCGGCGGGCAACCGGCACCTCTGCGCGCTCACCTACAAGAACGAGATCTACTGCTCGGGGAGCAACACCCATGGGCAGCTGGGCAACCCGATCATCCCGGAGAGTATCCATGCCCTCGATGTGCTCGTCATGGCGGTGCCCGTGAGGGGTCTCTGAAGGACTTCGAGCGAGTGAAAAATCACCAGCCGATAAGACCACCAGGGCCACCAGGACCGCCACCGCCGGGGCCGCCGCCTGCGGCGCCTTGCATCGTGCAGGAGTCCGCCGAGGAGCTCTGGAGGATGATCGTCTTGCTCGCGAGCATCGCGCCATCGGACATCTTCTGGATGTCGAGCACATAGGGCGAAGGATCATCCTCGCCGCCAACGACATTATCATTGCCGAGCTGGGTGTCGGGCTGCCCGAAGGAGGAGTAGTCCTCGTGCCCGCCAAAGATCTCGGCGTTGAGTTCATCCGAGAAGAAGAGCTGCGAGATGACCTCGGCGGTCGCGTTGTCAGCGGCGTTGTAGGCGCCCGTCATGATGCGGAAGTGAATGTGCACCACGCGCCCCGAGTACCAGCCTGGATAGCAGGTATCGAAGTTCACGACGCCCGCGCCGTCGGTGCGTTGATAGCCGCGGAAGAAGAGCTGTGATTTGTACGCCTCGACGTCGTTGCACATGTCGGTGATGTTGCCGGAGTAAGTCCCCTCGTGGTTGGTGTGCCAGATCTCGACGATGACGTCTTCGAGCGGCTGGCACTCCTCGTCGAGCACGCGCAGAGACAACCTCACAGGCAAGCCATCCCAACCATCGCTGACGTCTTGTTGCTCCGGCGAGGTCGTGTGACAGGGGCCAATAGTCGCGCCGCAGGTCAGCGTGCAGGTGGTCGGGGCGTCGCTCTCGAAAGGATCGGGGTAGTTCGCGGCGGCGACCATGGCGGCGGTGCCACCTGTGGCCCAGGCGATGTTTGCCATATCCGAGGCGTTGCCCTGATCTTGCTCTTCGCCTTGATCCTGGCCAGCATCTCGCCCCATGTCGAGCTCACTGCTTCCGAGATCCTCGCCGCCACCACTGCCTCCCATATCCTCGGCGCTCATGCCCGAATCATCCTGACAGGCGAGCAAATGGAGCGCTGGCAGCGCGGCGAGCCCTGCGCCCATGGTTTTTATCAACTGGCGACGCGACATCTTCTTTTGTTGCTCGGTCATCGAGGCTCTCCTGCAAATAAGAGGCGCGGCATCGCCAAACCGTGGGTTGCAACGGCGCCAGGGTCCTGATCCTTGCCAACGCTCGCTCGAGGGCGTCGACCAACCTGGGCCTGAATATAGCGGCGCTTTGTATCCGTTCTTTTGCAGGTTTATTACAGATTGTTTCAGCGCGCGCGGTTGTAGCGCACGAAGGAACGCGCGCTGCGTTGCTCCATGCGCCTCTCGTGACAACGGAGTGGCCTGGCGAGGTTGTCCCCGGCGCCCTTGCTCGGGGCGAAGCAAAAGAGGAGACTCTGGGAGGATGCGCCCCGGAACCCTTGCAGCGAGCGATGCCGTGGAGACCAACGCACAACCCCCGATCACCGTCCTGTATGTCGAGGATGACCCACGACTCGGACGCCTGACGACCACTTACCTCGAGCACCACGGGCTGATCGTCGAGCTCGCGACCAATGGGGAGGTGGCGCTCGAGAGCCTGCGCGAGACGTTGCCTGACCTTGTCCTGCTCGATGTCCTGCTTCCAGGGCGCGATGGGCACGAGGTCTGTCGACTGATTCGCGAGCGCCACGATGTCCCGATCATCATGGTGACGGCGCTGGACGAGGAAGCAGATCGCGTGCTCGGCCTGGAAGGTGGCGCGGATGATTACGTCACCAAGCCGTTCTCTTCTCGCGAATTGCTCGCGCGCATTCGCGCGCAGGTGAGACGTGCGCGCGGCAAGCTCGCGACAGAACCTCGCAGGATCGAGGTCGGCGAGTTGGTCATCGACGAGCAAACGCGCACGGTGACGCTCGCGGGAGAGGAGCTCGCGATGACCTCGCACGAGTTCACGTTGCTCCAGGCGCTCGCGGAGCGTCCAGGGCGCGTGCTCTCGAGAGAGCAGCTCATCAACCTGACGCGCGAGCGCGGGGATGAGATCTTCGAGCGCGCCGTCGATGTGCAGATCTCGAGGTTGCGCCAAAAGTTGGGGGATGATCCGAAGGCGCCCGAGTGGATCAAGACGGTGCGAGGTGTGGGCTACGTGCTGGCCGCGCGGGGGTCGTGATGAAGCCGAGCACCTCCTCGCTCAAGGCCAGGCTCGTGATCCTCTCGACGGTGCAAGCCGTGCTGATCATCGCCCTCACGCTCGTGATCGCGTTTCTGAGCATGCCGCGGCATGACGACGCCCCTCCTCCGCACGAGCGAGGTCCTGGTGGACCGCCTCCTGTGCACGAGCACACGCACATTCCAGGACATGAGTCGGGGGAGCGCGAGGGGCGACCAGACAGAGACAGGGTGATGTGGGGACCGCAGCTGACGTTGTTGTTGATGTTGCTGGTCCTGGTCGCCGGGGGCTACCTGACGGCGAACTGGCTGTTGCCACCGTTAAAGGAGCTGAGGCGCGTGACGTCGGCGTTTGGCGAGGGGGACTTCAAGGCGCGCGCCGAGATCGAGCGCGAGGATGAGATCGGAGAGCTCGCGGTGAGTTTTAATGAGATGGCGGCGCGCATCGAGCAGATGATGCAAGCGGAGCGCTCCTTGCTGGCGAACATCTCGCACGAGCTGCGCACGCCGCTGGCGAGAATTCGGGTCGCCGTCGAGCTGCTCGAGGATGGAGGCCAGGAGCTCGCGCCGACGCTGCTCGAGGATCTGGGGACGGATTTGATCGAGGTCGAGAGCTTGCTCGATGACATCTTCGCGGCGGCCAGGTTGGAGAGTGTGGTGACGAGCTCGATGGAGGTGCTCTCGAGCGCGCGCGACGAGCTGGACGCGGTGCGCCTGATCAAGGACGCGGTGCGTCGTTTTAACATCCGGCACCCGAGCCGCGAGGTCTCGCTCGACTTGCCAAAGACGGCGCGCCCTGTGCGCGTGCAGGTGGTGCTCTTGCGCCGCGCGCTCGAGAACCTGATGGAGAACGCGCACAAATACACGCCCGATCCAAAGGCACCGATTCACATCCGGCTCATCGAGGCGACCGAACCGGACGCGATCGAGATCACGGTGCGCGATCGCGGCATCGGCATCCCGGAGGAAGAGCAAAAGCGGCTCTTCGAGCCCTTCTACCGAGGAGAATCGGCGACGCAAAAGTCAGGCATCGGGCTCGGGTTGCCGCTCGTGCGCCGTATCGTCGAGGCACACGGCGGGACGCTGGAGTTGGTGAGGGGGAGTGATATCGGCACGCTGGCCACGATGCGCCTCCCCGTCGCTTAGTTTTCGGGCATCTGACAAGCTCTTTTGCCCGACGAGCCCCTTCATTAAAACGAGGAAAAGAAAAGGGTTGCGCCGCGCGCGATCCTTTTGTACACATGTCCAAGAGCAACTTGGACATGCGTACAAACAAGTGTGCAGTGTACTCGCGCTCACCCTCATAGAAAGCAAAGAAAGCATAAGCGAAGGGCTCTTGTTCACGCTCGACACAGACCCGGTGATGTTAAACAGATGAATAAGAACAGCGAAGAAAATACGGAAGCGATCCTGGCGGCTGCGGCGGCCCTCTTTCGGCAGAAGGGGATCGCGGCGACGACGATCCGCGCGATCGCCAGGGAAGCGGATATGCTCCCAGGCAGCATCACCTACCGCTACGCGACCAAGGACGACTTGCTCGTGGCGCTGATGCGGCGCGCGGTCGAGAAGGTCCGCGACGGCGTCGAGCGCATGATCGCCGAGACCGATGATCCTGTGGAGCGACTGCGGCTCGCGATGCGCGTGCACATGCGCGTGTTGCTCGACGGGGACGACGCCTTCCATGTGTTGATGTTGGATTGGGGGCGGCTGTCCGAGAAAACGCGCGATGCGCTCTCGAAGGAGCGCGCCCGCTACGAGCAAATATGGGATAGTGTGATCCAGGGCGCGGCCGCTAGCGGGCGGTTGGTGCCGGGGTTGGACTTGACCTTGCTGCGTCGGTTTGCTTTTGGCGTGGGGAACTCGGTGGCGCTCTGGTACCAACCAGATGATCCTCGCTCGATCGACGAGATCGCGGACGCCTACGCCGCCTTGCTCGGGCTCGGCGCGCTCGCGCATGATGCGCGCCACCCCGACCCGACTTATGCCTACGCGCGCCTGAGCGCGCTGTATCCCTGGGAGAGCGAGCGCAAGCTCGCGCGCTTCGAGGCCGAGAAAGAGAAAACCAAGGGGGACCAAGATGCATGACGTGATGATGCCATGGCGATACGCCGCGACCCTGTTGATCGCGCTCGCGGCGACCGCTTGCCAGGAGCCTGCCTCGACGACGACCTCGACAGGCAGCGCCCCGGAGACGCGAACCCAGGCGCTCGAAGAGAGAGACATCGCCGCGCGCTCGATCCTGTTGGATGCGCGCGCAGAAGGCGTCCATGGCGAGCGCGCGATGTTGCGCGCGACGCCCGAGCCTGTGCGCGAGGGCACGGACGCTTACCGCACGATGGTGCTCGGTGAGGCGCCCTCGAAGCTCGGGATAAAGAGCGGGACGCGCGTACTGGACGCGCAATTTGTCGAGGATGGCGTCGTGATCCTTGGCGCAGACCATGTGCTCCGCCACCACAGCGAGCGTGGGATCAAGGAGATCGCGACGAACGCGCTCGGGCCGCTCTCGGTGGCAGGAGACAGAGTCGCTTATGTGCATGGCGAGGCGCCTGATCTCTTGCTCGCGGTCGCAGACCTCGAGAGCGGAGAGTCCACTCAGATCGCGCCGACGCTGGCGCCTGTGTGGTCGCCAGCGCTCTCTCAGGATGGAGAGCAGGTGATCTTTGTGGCGAGTTTCGAGGGGCGCCCGCACTTCTTCCGCGCGGACATGAAAGGCAACCTCGAGAGCATCCCCACCGGATTGCGCACGCCATCGGCGCCTGTGGCGCCGATCTGGATGGGCGACGAGCTCTTGTTTCAGGACGAGCGAGGGGTGGTGCGCTTCGCGCTCGAGACGGCCTCGATCGAAGAGGATCTGATCGGAGCAAAGCTCTTGCCCGAGGATGGCTCGGGCAAGGTCCGCGTCGAAATCAATGGAGAGGTCCGCGAGCTCGGGCTCGAAGGAGGTGCGCGATGAAGAAGCATGTATGCATGATGACCCTCTCGATCGCGGCGCTGCTGTTTGTCTCCACGACGGCCTCCGCGCAGGTCAAACACCGCCGCCCCTACACGAGCGGCGCGGGCGTCACCGCGCACTACGACACCGACGGCGTCAAGGGCAACGGGAGATCGCGCGATTACCTCTGCCGCGGCGACAGCTACGATGGCCACTCGGGGACGGACTTTGGCCTGCCGATGGGCTCGACGATCGTGGCCTCTGCTGCCGGGACCGTCACGCGCACCAACAACGGCTGCGCCAACCACGGCGGCCTGGGGAGCACCTGCGGAGGTTACCTGGGGAACTGGGTGGAGCTCAGCCACTCGGATGGCTCGCGCACGGTTTACGCGCACATGCAGCTCGGATCGATCAAGGTCCGCACGGGGCAGCGCGTGCAATGTGGGCAGGTGCTCGGGCGCTCGGCCTCGAGCGGCAACAGCAGCGGCCCGCACCTGCACTACGGCTCGCGCGCTGGCGCATCGGGCAGCTGGAGCATCTCCTCGACGCGCGCCGTCTACAAGGGGAGCTGCGGTCGAAGCAGCAGCCTCTGGGTCAACCAGGGCGCCTACCAGAAAGCCCCCGGCACCACTTGCCAGAGTCAGGACTCGGACGGCGACGGTAAGAATGACAACGTCGACAACTGCCCCAATGACAAGAACAGCGGGCAAGCCGATCGCGACAACGACGGCAAGGGGAACGTCTGCGACAACTGCCCCGGCAAGCCGAACTCGGGACAGCTCGACTCGGATGGCGACGGCGTCGGCAACGCCTGCGATAACTGCAAGCGCGACAAGAACAATGGCCAGGCAGATCGCGACGATGATGGCGTCGGCAACGTCTGTGACAACTGCCCTGGGAAGGCAAACCCAGGGCAAGCCGATCGCGACAAGGACGGCATCGGCAACGTCTGTGACAACTGCCCCAATGACAAGAACGCAGGCCAGAAAGACGATGATGGCGACGGCGTCGGCAACGTCTGTGACAACTGCAAGAATGACAAGAACCGTGGGCAGAAGGACTTCGACAAGGATGGCAAGGGGGACGCCTGCGATCCTGACGACGACAACGACGGCGTGCCAGACACGGAGGACAACTGTCGCTTTAAATCAAACCCAGGCCAACTCGACTCCGACAATGATGGCCGGGGCAACGCCTGCCAGGACGATGATGACTCCGACGGCGTCCTCGACGCCGATGACAACTGCCTGCGCACGCCCAACCCCGACCAGGCTGACTCGGACGGCGATGGCAGAGGAGACGCCTGCGATGACTCCGATGGCGACGGCATCACAGACGAGGAAGAGGTCGTGATCGGCGACTTCGATCAGGATGGCATCGAGGATCAATCAGACAACTGCGCTGACGCGGAGAACATGTCTCAGGATGACCTCGACGGTGATGGCATCGGTGATGCCTGTGATGACGACCTCGATGACGATGGGGTCGAGAACGCCCTCGACCTCTGCCCGATGACCTTTGACGAGGAGCAAGTGGACCTCGACGACGACGGGATGGGAGATGCCTGCGACCCTGACGTCGACGGCGACGGCATCGAGAACGCTCTCGACAACTGCCCCGAGGTCGAGAACGCAGACCAGGCAGACGCGGACGGAGACAGCATCGGCGACGCCTGCGACGAGCCGCTCACGCCAGGGTGTGGGAGCGAGACCTGCGGCGAGGCTGGCGAGCAACCCGATGGCTGGGAGCTCGAGGAGGATGGCAACAACGCGACCACCGTCGGAGAGGGCGGCTGTCAATCGGTCCCAGGCCATGGCGCCCCCGGCCCATCACTGCCGCTCACGCTGCTCTCGCTCCTCGGCCTCGGCTTTTTCGCGAAGCGACGGCTCGGAGGGCGCCAGAGCGGTCGTTTTTGAGGTTTGATTTTGCGGCCACGCGCGACTAAAAAAAATAACGTTTGAGTCGGTTTACTCGCGCAACGCCCTCGAGACGACAACCTCATGTTCGGGAGCCTCCGAAAATCCTGGCGAGCTCGCCTGCTCGAGATCCGCTCCTCTGACCCTCAGGTACAGCGTCGTGGCCGCGCGCTCATCACCATCTACCTGGTGTGCGCGGGCCTGACGCTGGCCTACCTCCCCTACATCCTCATGATGCCGCTCTACGAGGGGAGGCGTCTCCCTTACCTCCTCGTGCTCGCGGTCATCGAAGCCTTCCTCGCGTTCAACATCTGGTTGAGCAAACAAGGCAAGGTCGACGCGAGCATCGTCTCGAACTGCGCCGTGATGGTGCTCGGGCCAACGATCCTCTACCTCGGCCTCAAGATCATCATGTCGACGATGTGGCTGATGGTCGTGATGCCGCTGCTGTGCGCGTTCGCCATCGAGCGCAAGCAGGCGATCTTGATCGCAGCGATCTCGATAGGCTCGGTGATGTTGGGGCGCTTCTACCTCGCGCCTTATGTCAGCCCGCTCGAGACCCTCGAGCGGGAGACGATCATGATGCTGTTCGCCGCCATGGGGATCGCGGTGACGACCTACCTCTCGGCGAGCACCTACAAGACGATCGCTGCCACGCTCGATCGGAACCACCGCGAAGCGGAGATGGCCAAGGAGCAAGCGCTCGAGCAGGTCAAACGGATCGAGCAAGAATACGAACTGGTGCAGCGCGCCAATGAAGAGAAGACGGCCTTCTTCGCAGAGATGTCGCACGAGCTGCGCACTCCGTTAAACGCCATCCTTGGCTACTCCGAGCTGTTGCTCGAGGATCTTCAGGAGTTCGAGCAGCTCCCGGAAGAGATCCTCGAAGATACGCGCTGCATCCAGCAAGCCTCTCGCCACCTGCTCTCGCTCTTGCACGACATGCTCGACCTGGAGGAGATCGGCCGGGAGCTCGATGATATGGAGCCCGAGCGCTTTGACATCGTAGCCTTTTGCAGGGAGATGGCAGCGTCGATGCAAGTCGTGGCGCGCAACCACGAGGACATCCTGTTGGTCGAGGCGATGTTGCCGGACCCCGAGGTCGTGCACGACCTGACCTGGATGCGGCAGATCCTCTTTAACCTGCTCTCGAACGCGATCAAATTCACCGAGGCGGGCACCATCACGATCGCCCTGGCCGCGATCGAGCCCGACCAGGTCGCCATCGAGGTGCGCGACACGGGCATCGGGATGAACGAGAGGGAGGTCGCGCGCGTCTTCGAGGAGTTCGTGCAAGCCCAGGAGCACACCTCGCGAGAGTTCGGAGGCACAGGGCTTGGCCTCCCACTTTGCCTCAGGCTCGCGGATCGCATGGGCGGCGAGCTTGTCATCGAGAGCGCGGTCGGCGAGGGAACCACCGCGCGCATTGTCCTCCCGCGCGTCGCACTGGAGAAGGAGAAGGCGGAGGTGCTCTCGTGAACGCGCTGCGCGCTTACTTCAACCCCACCCACCTCGACCTCGATCAGCGCATCCCCGCCGCGATCCTGATGCGTTTGTACGCCATGCTCTCCGGGGTGCTCGTGCTGTTTGGCCTGGGGCTCCTGCTCGCCGGGTTCTGGAGCGCGAACATCCTCCTCTATAACTTCGTCCTCGCGCTGCTTTGCCTGGCACACATCGAGCTCACGCGCAGGAACGTGATCCTGCTGCCAGGGCTCGTCGCGCTGGTGTTTACCGTCGCGACGAGCATGGCGGTGATGGTGCAGACGGGCGGACTCTCTGCGGCGATCTGCCTCAACGTCATCCCGCTGATTATCCTGACCTTCGCGCGGCGTGAGTGGCTCGTCCCGGCGCTTTGCGGGCTCGTCTGGCTGGTCTTGCTCGCGCTCCACCTCTGGCTCCACTACAACCAGGCGCCCTACCCCGCCCCGCCCGTCTACGAGCTTCGCGTCGCCGCGATCACCTTCACCGGCGCCATGGCGTTGACGGCGCTGATCACCCACCTCGCGAGCCGCGTGCATCAGGAATCACTCTGGGAAGTTCGCCAGAGCATCGAGGAGCTCGAGCAAGCGCAAAAGGACCTGCTCGCGAGCACGCGCGCTTCCCGCGAAGCCGTGGATCGCACCGAGATGATGCGCCACGCGAAGAGCCGTTTTCTGGCGCACATGAGCCACGAGCTTCGCACCCCTCTGAACGCGATCGTGGGCTACGCAGGGCTCGTGGACGAGCAGCTCGCCGACATCGCAGACCTCCCCGATCAGCACCAGCAAGACGCAGGGCGCATCCAGCTCGCGAGCCAGGAGCTGTTGCTCTTGATCAACGACATCCTCGACCTCTCCAAGATCGAGGCGACGCGCATGTCCACACGTGCGCGTGAACACTCGGCACAGGAGCTCTTTGAAAAGATTCGCGCCGACGTCACGTCGCGCCAGCGCGATGTGACGCGCTCGATCGAATGGAAGGAGCTCACGAACCAGGAGCAATATATCCGCTGCGACCTGGAACTCACCGCGCAGCTCTTCACGCACGCGATCCTCGCCAACGCATCGCTCGCTGCCACGACCGTCGCGCTCGACGTGAGCCAGGAGACCTTGCGGCTCGAGCTAAAAAGCGCCGAGGCGCGAAGAGGTGGATCGAACCACTCCAAAGCGATGCTCAACCTGCACCGCCTGCTGCGCGACGAACTCGTCGCGCTCCTGAACGCCAGCCACACTCAAACCGATGGCGAGCAGCCGGAGAACACGCACACGATCCTCGACGTCCCGCTCGGCTAATCCTCACGGCCCGTTATCTTTCGCTCACCGAAGTAGACAGGCTCGTGTGACAAAAGAGACAAACCTGGCGTCAAAAAAGACACTTCCAGCGACAAATCTGACAAATTACCAGCACCCCTCCCTCGCCAAAACAAAACAAACAAAATCAATACAAAACAACAACTTAAACCCAACACCACAAGAAAGCCGGGCACTCCTGGCATGTGTACTGCAATGTCCCTCTGACAGGTGGAGATAAAGCTATTCGCGGGCCAGGAATGCTGGCCTCAAAACCATTTCGATTTGTCAGGAGTGCACATGTCCACACGCATCAAAAACCTTATCGCGTTACTTATTGTCATCGTCCCCGCCACGGCGCTCGCCAGCGACACCAAGGTGATCTTTAGCGGAAGCACCCACACCACGGCGGTCTCGGGCCACTCGAACACGAAAAGTACCGTCAACGACGGGAACTGGTTCGGTCTTCAGGGGCTAACGTTTTGGGAGGAGCACGACTTCGCCTGTCGGATCGAGACCAACGCAGATCACTTCAACAAGGAGAGCACGCGAAAGCGTGAATTCAGCACACGCAACGGGTGCAATAACTCCAAGAAGGAGGTCCTCTTCAATGGAGAGGATGACTACGTTTATAAAATCCAGGTGTGCACGACAGATAAGAAGGACGCGAGCAAAAACAGATTCAAGGGCGTGCGCATCTGGGCTCGCACCATCAACCGTGGGAGCACCATCACGCTGACCAACCAGCCCACAAAGCTCGAAGCCAAGCGCACCAACTGCAAGAAGTGGCACCCTGCCGTCTCCTGCCCAGCAGGCCAGGTCGCCAACGCCCTCAAGGTCCACTACGACGGATCGAATATCACTGGCCTCGCGCTCGATTGCCGCAAGGTCGTCAAGCAATAACCCAGAGCGCGATAGGCCCCCGCCACATCTTTTCGGGGGCCTATCTTGGTGCAAAAATCGTGGTGTAAAAACTCGGCGTACCGAGGCGCGCGCATCTCTCGCGATGCGCCCTGGTACACCGAGTGAGAATCACTTGGTGTACCAGGGCGCATCATCCGAGGCATCTTCGGCGTCTGGCTGCGCGACCGCGACGCGCGTCGGTTGCAGCACGCGATCGAGCTCTGCTGTCGAGATCTCGATCAAGAACCCTCGCTTCCCTGCGTTGATGCAGATGTGCTCGAGGTCAAAGATCGTCTCCTCGGCATAGATCGGCATCGCCGTCTTGATTCCAAATGGCGAGGTCCCACCGACAAGATAACCTGTGTGCTTTTGCGCGACCTCGGGGAGGCATGGCCGGGTGGACTTTTGCCCGATCGCCTTGGCGAGCAACCCTGGCGCGACCTCCCTGTCCCCGTGCTGCAAGATCACGAGCGGCTCGCCATCCTGATCCTCGAAGATCAGCGTCTTGATGACGCTGTGCTCTGGCACCCCGAGCTCCTCGCTCGAGACGCGCGTCCCGCCACGCTCGACGTAGGTATAGAGCTTCGGCTCGAACACCGCGTCATGTTCGCGCAGCTGACGCACTCCCATCGTGATCGGGTAGCGGTCCTGTTTCTTCTTCTTTCCCATGGTTCGTCCCCTTCCTCGCCGAGCGCGAGAACGCGCGCGTTCCTTTCGGTGCGCGCATGATACCTTGGCGCCGAGCGAAAGGGAGGCGCCGAGAAATTTTGAGCGCTGGTCGAAACAGACTCCCAGGTTGGAAAATTTCTCGGCGCCTCTCTTTCGCGGGCCACCGTCGGTGGGACACGGACAAATCTCACGCATTGCCGAGGGCACGCTCGAGGGCGTCGACATCCCCGAGCTCGAGCAAGTACTCGGCGCGCAACGCCAACGCGTCGCGCCCCACCGTCAGGATGGCCTGAACGTTGCCATCGTCATCACGGTAAACCACCGCGGCGTCGCCATCCTCGAGGGAGCCATGGACAGTGATATGCTCGGTCGTGGTGGCGTGGCCTACATACGAGAGCCCCACATCCCAGTGATGCGACCAGAAGAAGGGAACCTCCGTGAACGCACCTCCTCGCCCGAGGATGTTGCGCGCCACGGCTTGCCCCTGTCGCTGCGCGACGACCCAGTGCTCCACGCGCACCTTGCTCCCTCGATAGGGGAACTTCGCGATATCACCGGCGGCGAAGATGCTCGCGTCACTGGTGCAAAGGTTCTCGTCGACCACCACGCCGCGATCGACCTCAAGGCCAGCGGCTTCAGCGAGCGACGTGTTCGGGATCACGCCAACTCCCATCACGACAAGATCAGCGGCGAGTATGGTGCCATCGTCGAGCGTGACCTCGCCATCGCCGATCTCTGCGACCGTGTGCTCGAGGTGAAACACCACCCCGTTGCGTTCGTGGATCGATTGAACGAACGCGCCGACTTGCTCGCCCATCACTCTGGCGAGCGGCTTCTCGTCTGGTGCGACGACGCGAACCTCCAGGCCCTGGCGCCCGAGCGAGGCGGCGGCTTCGAGCCCGATGAAGCCCGCGCCGATAATGACCGCCGTTTTGGCGCCCTCCTCCACCGCGTGCACGATGTTTTGCGCGTCCGAGAGCGTGCGCAGCGTGTGCACATGCGCTTTGTCGGCGCCAGGCGTGGGGAGCACGCGCGCTGCGGCGCCGGTCGCGAGCACGAGCACGTCGTAAGGGTAACGCGCGCCGCCTGCCTCGACCTGCTTGTTTCGTGCGTCCACCGCGGTCACTTCCTCACGCGAGAAGGTGATGCGATGCGCGTCAAAGAAGTCATCGCCGCGCACCGGCAACCACTCCTCGGGGGCTTCGCCCGCGAGGTAATCCTTGGAGAGGTTCGGGCGATCGACGGTGAAGGGTTCGTCGTTGCCAAACATGGTGATTTCACCGACGTATCCTTCCTGGCGCAAGGTCTCGGCGCATGCTTCACCGGCAGCCCCCGCGCCAATGATCACGACGCGCTCGGGCGCCCCCGTAGGCGCCACAGGCGTCGCGACCTCGCGCTTTCCGGTGACCTTGACCTCATCCCCGCGACGCTCGACCGCATAGCACGAGAGGCTATCCAAACCGGGCGCGCCGACGTTGCGGCCCGTCCTCAGATCGTAGCGCGCGTGGTGCCAGGGACAGCGCACGCTCCCCTGCGCGACGAGCCCCTCTGCCAGCGGCCCGCCATAGTGCTTGCAGTTTGCCGACACGGCGAGGATCTCCTCGCCGGTCTTGACGAGGATAACCTGCGCCCCATCGACGTGCCCCAGAAAGGGCGCGTTCTCGTTCAGGTTCGCGATGGCGACGCCATCCTTCAAGTCGGGTCCTTGCAATTCTTCGCTCTGCGCTCCACCCATGGTGCTTCTCCTCTTCGCGGTTGGTTCGTGGACAACATAAGACCACGCGGTGAGATGCGTAGGAGCGGGCAAAGTTACACCCCTCGACCGAGCGCGCCGTCCGCCATTCATGCCGACGTCATGCCACCTTTTCATGCAAAAGCTGCCAACTCGAAGCGCCGACGCGAGACCTCATCAAAGACCCGGCAACGAGCTTCGCCTTATAAAATGAGGGGGCTCGGACAGCTCTCTTTGGACAACACGATATGGCAACAGACTGTGTGGCTGCGCGCCGACAGCGACACCTATGTGCGTTGCCAGGCGGTGTGCTTGACCTGGGGAAAGTGAACCTCTCGAGGATCTCGAGAGCATCGCGTGAGAGGTTGCGCACAGGGTTGGCGTCGAGCTAAGGTATCGCCGAAACCAGGGTGTTCGAGATGACCTCGGGCACCTGCAAAACGCGCAGTTATCCAACCCGAAGAGTACCTCATGGGACGTATTTTCGAGACCCGAAAAGCCACGATGTTCAAGCGCTACGATCGCATGGCCAAAGCCTTCACGAAGGTGGGGCGCCAGATCGCGATCGCGGTGCGTCAGGGGGGACCAAACCCCGAGTTCAACCCCGCGCTGCGCCGCGCGTTGATGGCCGCCAAGGCATGCAACATGCCAAAGGACAGGGTCGAGAACGCGATCAAAAAGGCGAGCGGTGAGGATCAGGGGGATGACTACCAGGAGCTTGTCTACGAGGGGTATGCGCCGCATGGGATCGCCGTCCTCGTCGAGACCGCCACGGACAACCCGACTCGCACCGTCGCCAACGTGCGCATGCACTTTAACAAGGGTGGCGGTAACATGGGCAACAGCGGCGCGGTGGGCTACCTGTTCACGCGCATGGGCGTCTTTCGTCTTAAAACCGAGGACATCACCATGGACCTCGAAGAGCTCGAGCTCGAGCTGATCGACCATGGCCTCGAGGAGATGGGCGAAGGCACAGGCGAAGAGGGTGAGGAGCAGATCATCATCCGCTGCGGCTTCACCGACTTTGGCAACATGCAGGAAGCGCTCGAAGCGCGCGGTCTGGAGCCCGTGAAGGCGGACTCGGAGTACATCCCCTCGACCATGGTCGAGTTGACCGACGAGCAAGCCGAGGAGGTCATGGGGATGATCGAGCGCCTCGAGGAAGACGACGACGTCCAGAAGGTCTTCCATAACCTCAAGTGATTTCGGGCACTCTGTAAACCTGCGCTTTGACTCGCGATTGCTTTGGGGATAGCGTGCTGGCATCGAGAAAGTATGCCCACTCCGACCGCACTCTGTGCGTTGGCTTCGAGGATCTCCCCATCATGCCCAAGCACCTACGGCTCGCGCTCCTGCTCTCCTTCTGCGCGCTCGCGCTCTTCGCCTGTAATCCTGCGACCGAACCGGACGAAGGGCCGCCGCCAGATGCGGATGGGGACTCCTTCCTCGAGCAACCCGAGGGGAAGGCAGACGCGGCGTTCATCGAGGAGATGAGTTGGGAGGCGCTCTGCGTCCTCAAGCTCGTGAACACCGCCTCGCTCGATGTGTTGCGCGACGCGGTGCACTCGACGCCTGCGGCAAACATTCACACGCACCGCCTCGGGCCGGATGGCAAGGCAAACACAGCCGATGATGTCCTCTTCGAGAGCCTCGATCAACTCGACGAGATCTCGAACGTGGGCTACTTCACCTTCCGCGGCCTGAGCTCTTACGCGCGTGATCGTCAGGAGAGCTACTGCCTGGCCGTCGGTCAGGAGGAGCTCCTCCCCGGCGAGCAAGAGGCCACCGAGAAGATCGCCTCGCGCGCATCGCTCGAGGTCGAGAAGAAGTTCGATGAGAACGGCATCGCGCACCGTGACGCGCACGCCAAGGCGCATGGTTGCGTCAAGGCGTTCGTCGAGGTCATGCCCGGAGAGCTCCGCAAGCAAGAGCGCGTCGGCGTCTTCTCCAGGGCCGAGACGTATCCTGCGTGGATTCGCTTTAGCAACGGCTCGTTCGTCATCCAGAGCGATGACGTGGGCGATGTGCGTGGGATGGCCATCAAGTTGATGGGCGTGCCCGGCGAGAAAATCACCGAGAAGCACCGCGACCAGGAGACCGTTGATTTCTTGCTGATCAATGGCCCCACCATGTTCGTGCGCACCCCACAAGACTACGTCGAGCTCGCCGAGAAGACCTTCGACGGCAACCCCGCCACGTTCTTCCTGAGCGTGAACCCGATCGACCTGAAGTGGCGCGAGCTCTCGAACTTGTTGGGGATCGTCAACAAGCAACCTCGCAACCCGCTGCAAGCGCGCTACTGGAGCACCACGCCCTACAAACTTGGCGACGCGGGCGCGGTCAAGTACAGCGCCAAACCCTGCTATGGCGAGGAGATCGAAGGCTACCTCGACAGCGATGGCCCTGATCTGATGCGAGAATCACTGGGCGTGCACCTGACCCAGATCGATGGATGCTTCGAGTTCATGGTGCAGCGCCAGCTCGACGCAGCGGAGATGCCGATCGAGGACTCGACCATCGAGTGGGACGAGGACGACTCCCCGTTCATCACCGTCGCGCGCATCACCGTGCCGATGCAAGAGTTTGACTCGCCAGAGCAGGACGCCTTCTGCGAGCACCTGAGCTTTAACCCATGGCACACGCTCCCCGAACATCGACCGCTCGGAAACATCAACCGCGCGCGTCGCATGGTCTATGACATCATCTCCGTGGTGCGCCACGACCTCAACGAGGCGCGAGAGGCAGAGCCGACCTCGCACGATATCCCCTCGAAGTGAGCCTTCGGATGACCTGATCCCAAATTCTTCCCATATCTTCCGGGACAATATCGATCCGCCCCTCGTCCTCCTGTAGAAGTTGCAGTTATCCCGCATCTGGCTCCAGTCATACGCCAGATGCGGGATTTCTTTTGCCACGCGTGACACTCCACGTCTTTCTTCCAGGAGGATATGCCGATGAACCCCACCCCGAGACTCTTTTGGCAACACACCCCGCTCGCGCTGTCGTGCGCCCTTGTGGGGATGTTTGTGTTCGGCTGCGGTCCCTCGGGTGGAGGCAACCCCGATATGGGCGGCGCTGTGGACATGAACCTGCCGGATATGGCGAACTCGCCAGACATGGCGGACATGCACCAGCCGGATATGGCGAGCTCCGCCTCGTCCACGGATCTGGTGCTGGCCTTCGAGCTCGCCACGGGGGCGGGCCTGATCCCGGATACGCGCGTGGTCATTCCCACAGGTGCGGGGGTCTACAACTATGATGTGGATTGGGACAACGACGGCATCTTCGACGAGCTCGGCGTCACGGGCCAAACCTCGAAGCTCTACGTCAACGCGGGGGTAAAGACCGTCCGCATCCGCGGGCAGTTCCCACATATCCGCTTCGGAAACATCTCGATGAGCGATGCCGCGAAGCTTCGTCGCGTCGAGCAGTGGGGCGCGATCCAGTGGGGGTCGATGCGCCAGTCCTTCCAAAACTGCGTGAACCTCCAGATCACCGCATCCGATACGCCCGACCTGAGCGCGGTCACGGACATGCGGTACATCTTCGCGAACGCGTCCTCGATGAACGAGGATCTGTCGGGCTGGGATGTCTCGAGCGTCACCAACATGGCCTGGGCGTTTTCCCAGGCGACCTCGTTTAACCAACCTCTGAACACGTGGGATGTGTCCGGGGTCACGGACATGGCGTCGATGTTCCAGGCGGCGACCTCCTTTGACCGACCGCTCGACCAGTGGGACACCTCGAGCGTGACGACGATGGCGAACATGTTCGCCGCGGCGACCGCGTTCAACCAGAACATCGACGCCTGGGACACCGCAAACGTCCAGGACATGCGCGCGCTCTTCAAGGACGCGGTCGCCTACAACCAGCCTTTAAACAGCTGGGATGTCTCCAACGTGACCAACATGAACGGCATGTTCCAAAACGCGACCGCGTTTAACCAGCCGCTCGGCAACTGGGACACCTCCAGCATGTTCCGGGCGACCTCCATGTTCGAGAACGCGACCTCCTTCGACCAGCCGCTAAACTCGTGGGATACCTCGGGCATGGGGGACACGGCCTACATGTTTCGCGGCGCGACCTCCTTTGATCAGCCCTTGAATCAATGGGACATGTCCAATGTCACCAACATGGTGAACATGTTCTTTGGCGCCTCTTCCTTTGACCGATCACTGGGAAGCTGGGACATCTCCTCGGTCACGCAGCTTGGCTCCATTCTGGTTGGGACAAACACCTCGATCGCCAACTACGACGCCACGCTCATCGGCTGGGAGGCGCTCCCCAACACACCGACGGGGATCGTGTATCAGGCGCAAGGGCTGACGTACTGCAACGCGGACACGGCGCGCAGCAACCTCATCAGCGTCCATGGGTGGCTCCCAGGAAACTTCGGTGACATGCGCGATTGCACCAACAACCCCAACAACGCCGACCACTTCGTCACCACGTGGAACACGGCAAACTTCGGGACATCGGGGCCAAACCAGATCACCATCCCCACAGGCTCCGGGACATTTCTCTACGATGTGGATTGGGACAACGACGGCGCCTTCGATCAGCTCGGAATCACTGGCCCCATCACACACACCTTCCCCTCGAGCGGCGTTCACACGATCCGCATCCGCGGGCAGTTCCCACACATCCGCTTCGTCAATGGCGGCGACAGGGAGAAGCTGCTGCGCGTCGAACAATGGGGGACCATCGCGTGGGAGTCGATGTCAGAGGCGTTCTGGGGGTGCAGCAACCTCGAGGTCGTCGCGACCGATGCGCCCGATTTGACGAACGTCACGAGCATGTTCGCCATGTTCGACAGCGCCGTCCTCGTGAACTTCGACGCGAGCGGTTGGGATGTCTCGAACGTGACGGACATGCGCAGAGTCTTCGCGGACACTCTGTTCGACCACCCCCTGGGCAGCTGGGACGTCTCGAACGTGACGACAACGCGCGAGATGTTCTCCGGGGCGCTGGCGTTTAATCGACCGCTCGGCATGTGGGACACCTCGAACGTCACGGACATGGCGAACATGTTCAGCAGCGCCATCGCGTTCGACCAAAACATCGACGCCTGGGATGTCTCCCAGGTCGTGGACATGAGCTCGATGTTCCGGGATGCCATCGCGTTTAACCAACCTCTAAACAGCTGGGACACCGCGAGTTTGAAGTTCACGAGCTTCATGTTCCAGGGCGCCGCGGCGTTCAACCAACCGCTCGATACGTGGGACACATCAAACGTCGTGCTCGCCAACAGCATGTTCCAGGACGCGATCCTGTTCGATCAAGACATCGACGCCTGGGACACCTCGAACATGGAGGACACCAACCATATGTTCGCTGGCGCCATTGCCTACGATCAGCCGATGAACAGCTGGGATATCGCGCGAGTCACCAACCTCTCAGGCATGTTCAGGGGCGCGACCTCGTTTAATCACCCTCCTGGCAGCTGGGACACGGGGAGCGCGCAGAACACCTCCGGGATGTTCCAGGACGCGGTCGCATTTAACCAACCTCTGAACAGCTGGGATGTCTCGCAGGTCACCTCGTCAGCGCACATGTTCCATGGCGCGACGATCTTTGATCAGCCGCTAAACAACTGGAGCACCACGAACCTGACCCTCGCCAACAGCATGTTCCAGGACGCGCTGGCGTTTAACCAGCCGCTCGACCTCTGGGACACCTCGAGCGTGACGACGACGAACGCGATGTTTATGGGCGCCACGAGCTTTGACCAGGATCTCTCGAGCTGGGATATCACCAGCCTGGCAGATGCCGCGGACATGCTCGACAACACCGCGCTCTCGCTGGCGAACTACGACGCGACGCTTATCGGCTGGCAGAGCCAGCCCGGGCTCAACGCGAGCGTCCCGCTCGGCGCGCAGGGTTTGCGTTACTGCGCGAGCGAACCCGCTCGCCAGCTCCTCTCGAGCAGCAACATGTGGGTCATCGATGGCGACATAAAGGATTGTGGGCTCCTCCCGCCCTCCCCGCTCGATGACTTCGTGACCACGTGGAAAACGGACAACCCCGGCACCTCGGCCAACAACCAGATCAGCATCCCCACAGGGGTCGGCGCGTTCGACTACGAGGTGGACTGGAACAACGACGGCGTCTTCGATCAGGCAAACATCACTGGCCCCATCACGCACACCTTCCCCTCGCCGGGGACCTACACGATTCGCATCCGAGGACAATTCCCCACCATTCGCTTCACCAACACTGGCGACAAGGAGAAGCTGCTCGCTGTCGAGCAATGGGGAAGGGGGACGTGGGCGTCGATGAACGCCGCCTTCTTCGGGTGCAAGAACCTTCGTATCAACGCCACGGACGCGCCCGATCTATCCTCGGTCACCGACATGCTCCAGATGTTCGCTGGCGCCAGCGCGCTCGATGACAACATCAACCACTGGGACACCTCCAAGGTGACGAACATGTCGCAGGTGTTCTACCAGGCGACCTCGTTTAACCAGCCGCTCGATCAGTGGGACACCTCGAGCGTGACCAACATGAACGCGATGTTCTACGGCGCCACGGCGTTCGATGGCGCGGTGAATGGATGGAACACCTCGCAGGTCAATGACATGCGCTCCATGTTCTTCACCGCCTCGTCCTTCAACCAGCCAGTGGGCGCGTGGAACACCTCGAGCGTGACCAACATGCAGCAGATGTTCCTTGGCGCCTCCTCGTTTGATCAGCCAGTGAACACCTGGAACGTCTCGGCCGTGACCAACATGTCAGGCATGTTCCGGCTCGCCGCGAGCTTTAACCAACCGCTGAATCAGTGGAACGTATCGGGCGTGACGACGATGGAGAGCATGTTCGAGTCCGCGAGCGCGTTCAATCAAGATCTGGGCGCCTGGGACATCACTCAGGTGACCTCGCTCGAGCGCATGTTCTTCGAGGCGACCTCGTTTAACGGGACCGTCCACACGTGGAATCTGGCGAACGTGACGAATATGGACGCGATGTTTGCCCTCGCGAGCGCGTTCAACCAACCCATAGGCACATGGGTCTTTCCTCAGGTCACCTCGCTCCAGAGCGTGTTCGAGGGCGCGTCCTCCTTCAACCGCCCGCTCGCTGGCTGGAACACCTCGCAGATCACGAACATGAGCTCCCTGTTCGCCGTGGCGTCAGCGTTTGACCAGGACATCTCCTCGTGGAACACCACGCAGGTGACAGACATGTCTCGTCTGTTCAGCGCGGCGATCGCCTTTAACCAGGACCTCTCCACATGGAATGTCGCGAACGTCACCAACATGTCGGACATGTTCCAGGCCACGATCGCGTTCGACCAGCCGTTGAACGCGTGGGATGTCTCGGGGGTGACGAACATGCGCGGGATGTTCTCGAGCGCGCGCGGCTTCAACCAGCCGCTAAACAACTGGGATGTCTCGGGGGTGACGGATATGGAGGCGATGTTTGGTTACGCCTTCCTCTTTGACCAGGATCTTGGCGGCTGGGACATCTCGAGCGTCACCAACATGACCCAGATGTTCGAGGCCAGCGGAATGAGCCGCGCCAACTACGACGCCACGCTCGTCGGCTGGGAGGCGCTCGCCACGACGCCTCCAAACGTCCCGCTGGGTGCGCTCGGCATCGAGTATTGCGCCGGAGAGATCGCGCGCGCCGCGCTCATCAACACGCATGGGTGGACGATCTCTGGAGATACGAAGAACTGCGCGCCCTGACTCGAGCCAGCAGCGCGAGCTGCTGTGAGCCATCGCCTCATCGATAATGCGTGGCGTGGAGGAAAGGCTTCGACAAACAAAGCGAGCGGGAATCACCGCTCGTTAAACCCCTTCCCTGCGGTGATTTTGGGCGCGCACTTCTCGGCGCGTCGCGTGCGCGTCGCGCTCTGTTTGGCGCCAGAGACGTAGAGGATGTGACTGCGCTGGCGCCCTGGCGTGAGCTTGTCAAAAGCGCTCGAGAGGTCCGGGTCTGATGCGAGGAGCTCTTCCAGCTCTGACGGGACAGGTTCGGTCTCGTCACCCACATCCACCTCGACGCCATCGCGCTCGGCCTGGATGGCGGTTTGAACAAACGCCTCGGTTTGCTCGCGCAGTAACTCGACTTGCTCGAGCGAGGTGAATTCGAGTAAGCGCCCATAGCGCGAGTTCGGGCCAGGCTTCGTGAGCAATCCTTCAGGATCATCGAAGGCGGCGCCCTTGAAGAAGCTCAACGCGCAGCTCCTGCGAAAGGAGGTCATCATGAGCACATTCTTGCCATCGAGGGTGTAACAGGGCACGCCCCACTTCATCTCCTCTTTTAACTCCGTCTCGAGCAAGATCTCGCGCAACGCCTCCAGCGCGTCGGTCCACAAGAGCACCTTGCAATCGACCGTCCTGTAAAGCTCGCATCGACCGCACCCATCCTTGATGTACGCATCCGCGCTCTCTCTGTTCACCCGTTCACCTCACCACATCTTTTATTGCCGACTCCCAAACCACTGATTATTTGTATACCCCGAGCCTCGCCATTCCAAGGCAAACTTGCCTCGCTGGCGCCCTCGCTTTGCTCAAATCCAAGCTGCCGTGCTATTCGTATTATTGGTGAATTTCCCACCGAAATTAGAGAGCGAGCGTTTCCATGCCTCGAGAGTCCAGAGTTCACTTCTTCCAGCAATCTTCCGAGATGGCGAAACTGCTCGATGCGTTTGACTGGGAGGAAACCGAGATCGGCTCTCCCGAGCAATGGCCCATGGAGCTCTACGCGAACGTCAACCTGATGCTGGACACGAACGTCGGGATGATGATCGGATGGGGCGCGGACATGCACGTGATCTACAACGATGGCTACATCCCGATCATGCAGGCAAAGCATCCGGCCATATGGTGGCCTGCCTCGAAGCTCTTCGAGGAACTCTGGGATCTGGCGGGGCCGCTTTTGGAGGGGGTTTACTACACGGGCGTGCCCGTAAAGCGGGAGAACATGTACTACCCCTTCTTGCGCCGAGGATTTTTGGAGGAGTGCTACTTTACCTTCTCCTATTCTCCCATTCGCAGCCGGGATGGCGAGGTCGTGGGGATTCTCTCCACCGCGATCGAGACCACCGCCGAGGTGCTCGGCGCGCGGCGAGAGGAGCTCCTCCAGCAGATCGCCTCGCCGCAGATAACGATGTCACCCGAGGAAGCGATCCGGGGCGCCTGCGCCAAGTTTGGCAAAACAACCGACGTCCCCTGCCACGTCGCGCTCCTCTCACAAAACACAGGCGATACCGAGGTGCTCTCGTGCGCGGGCGTGAAGGTCGACAAGGCGGCGCTCACCGAGCACCTCGGCGCGGCAGAGGTACAGGAGGCGCTCGCGAGAGAGGGGGTGATTCGCGTGGCGGCGAGCGAGCTCGCGGGGATCGAACTCTTTGACGAAGCGGCCGAGCGATGCACGCACCTCGCCATCGCACCCCTGGGCGCATCGGGCGCCACTGGACACGCACCCGATGGACCGGGGCACCTCGTCCTCGGGCTCTCGAGCACGCTGCCGTGGGACCCTCCACACGAGGCGTTCATCCGTCGCCTCGCTGAACTCGTCGACCACCACTACAACGCGCAGCTCTTGCGCGCGCTCTCCTTGCAAGAGGCCGAGAACCGCTACCGCCGACTCTTCATCGAAGCGCTCGATGGCATCCTGTTGATTCGCCCCTCTGGAGAGATCCTTGCGGCAAATCCCGCCGCTTGCTCACTGCTCGGTTACAGCGAGCAAGAACTCGAGCTCGGAGGATGCGAGCTCGTAAGAGATCCGAGCGATCCACGCTGGAATGACTTCCTCGATCGCGAACACTCGATCGAAGAAGGGGACACGTATCAAGGCGAGCTGTGCTGGTTAAACCGCGCAGGGGAACGCATCATCTGCGAGGTCTCGAGCAGCACCAACCCGGAACCTCACCTCGCCCCTCACAGCGAGCGGAGCACCGTGATCTTGCGCGATGTCACCGAGCGCCTCGCCATGCAAGCACAGCTCGCCGAGGCGCAAAAAATGGACGTCGTCGGTCGCGTCGCAGGAGGGCTCGCGCACGACTTTAACAACCTCCTGACCGTGATCGGGCTCCAGGCGGACATCCTCAAAGAAGAGCTGCAAGAGAGACCTGATTTATCCGAAGATATCGACATCCTCTCTCAAACGGGACAACGCGCCGAAGGGCTGGTGCGTCGACTGCTCGAGTTCACACGCCAAACCCGTCACGAAGCGAGCGTGTTCGATCCAGCGCAGGTCCTCTCTCGCCTCGCGCCCTTGCTGCGTCGACTCGCGGGAGACTCCGTCGAGCTCGCCTTCGACTTCCATGACAGGACGCCGCCGCTGCTTCTCTCGCCAAACCGCTTCGAACAGATCGTGATGAACCTCATCGTCAACGCACGCGATGCGATTCACGAGAGCAGGAGCGGCGGATCGATCTCGATCGCGCTGATGCCCTCGCTGACAGGCCAGGAGCTCGTGATGCGCGTCACGGATGATGGGATAGGAATCCCCGAGGACAAGCTCGAGCGCATCTTCGATCCTTTCTACACGACCAAAACCAATGGCTCGGGGATCGGCCTGAGCACCGTGCGCATGCTCGTCGAGGGTGGCTCCGGCTCGATCGAGGTGCTCAGCGAGGTCGGCGTTCAGACCACGTTCATCGTTCGCTTTCCCGCACATGACGCCAAAAAGAGCACCTTGCCAGAACCTCGACCGAGCACGACCACGCGACGCCTCGACGATGTGCGCATCCTGCTCGTCGAGGATCAACCTCACCTGCGCTCCTTGCTCGAGCGCGGCCTGAAGCGCGCGGGCGCGACCGTTCAAGTCGTCAGTCATGGCGAGGAAGCGATGCGCGCGCTCGAGGAGGATGTGCCCGATGTCCTGGTCAGCGATGTGGTCATGCCGCTGCTCTCTGGCCCCGAGCTCGTGCGCTGGACCCAGGCACACATCCCCTCGTTGCCTGCGGTGTTGTTCTCTGGACATACAGGCAGCGAGGTGGTGCTCATCGAAGAGCTCGCACCGATCGAGTTTCTGGATAAGCCATTCTCACTCGATGCGCTCGTAGGCGCGATCCGCCGCGCGCTCGAAAGCACCGGCACATAAAGAGCCCCATCCACCCCAACACACCTGATCGCTGGCGCAGCTAACGCGAAGGCAAGAGGCGCTCGAGCAACCCCTTCAGCGGCACCGAGAAGACCGGCGTCTGCTGCACGCCATCCTCTTTCATCACCGCATTGGCAGCGAGCACACCGGACATGCACGCCGCCTCCATGAGCATGGCAGGGTAAGGGAGCTTGACCCAATCCCCCGCGAGCATCAAACCAGGCATGCCGCTCTGCGTCTCGGGGCGTCGGTCCCACATGCCGACATGAAACGCGGCGAAGTCATGACGCACTTGCTGGTGCTCGTGATGAATGACCATCTCGCGCATTTGCGGGAAGAAGCGCCAGAACTCTTCGAGCAAGCCCTCGCGGATCTCTTCCTCGGTCTCGATCTCATCAGGCACCGCGTAGCAATGAAGCTCGAGGATCGCGCCGCCGTTCTTCTCCACCCACGCGCGCGAGCTCGCCTCGAGGCGTTGGAAGATCGAGACCGAGTCGAGCAGACGATCGCGCTCTGTGATGAAAAACCCAGGGAGCTTCGGGTCGAGATCACGGTCCACCCAGAGGCGCAGGACGCTGTAGCGGTTGGTCGGCGAGAGCGCGCTCACCTTCTCGTGCCACGCCGGGTCACGCTGCGCGATGGAGCTCGACCCCTCGACGATCTTTGCCGTCCCGACCACATCGCCAGCCAGGACAACCTTGTCAAACCGCTCGCCATTGACAAGCCACCCGCGTTGCTCCTGCTCGAGTGATTCGACCCCCTCGCCGAGGCGAATCCTGGCGCCTCGCTCGAGCAGATACTTCCTGCACGGGTCGAGCAACGAGATCTCGTAGTCATCATCGAGGAAGTCGTAAATGAGCCCGTGATCGTGGCTCAAGTAATAGAAATGAAAGCACTTGATCAGCTCGGCCATCGACATCTTGTGCGCTGGCGCGAAGAAGGCGCGCGAGAAGGTGTTGAACATCAACCTCATATCATCGGGGAGCTCGGCGTCATCGGCGAACTCCTGGAAGGAGACCTCGTCATACTCCTCGAAGGTCTTCTCGCGATCATAACGGAGGAAGGCTTCGAACTTCGGACCTGCTGGCCCGAGCGCGATCTTTCTGAAGCTGTAGACGCCATGCAATGCGAGCGAAATGATATTGAGCAATGGCGGCTTGGCCACAGCTCGAAACGAGAACCGCTCCCCTCGTCGATCGAGAATCATGTAATCCTCGATCGGCTTGATGAACCGATGGCTGCCCACCTTTTTCAACAGCTCGTTCAAGTTGTAGTAGTGCTTGAAGAACGCGTGAAACCCGTGTGAGACGAGGACATCCTCGAGCGGCTCTCCATCCTCGTCTCTCAAGGTCACCTCCCACGAGCCAACCTTTCCACCCAGGTAGTCATTCTTCTCGAAGAGGTGGACTTCATAGCCCCGCTCGGCGAGCTCGATGGCGGCGGTCAGCCCCGCGATCCCCGCGCCAACGATCGCCACGCGCGTCGGCCTCTCCGGACGCCTTGCGAGGCGAGCATCGATCGCATTGACCTGGCGCCGATACCCTCCGAACAACATCTCCAAACCACGCGCCAACAACTCTTGCATCATCATCGTTCACCTGACAGTCAGACCCCACAAAACAATACGCTCCACGCGAGACCATATAATTGCAACCGCAACCACGCAACGCGTCGAGCCCGATGCTTTTCCGCCAAGGAGCATGAAATGTGCCTCGGGTCGCGCGTACCTCCCACGCACCGCCCGCAACCCATGGAGGCGGGGGGATTTTGAAAAATGGGGGGGGTGGGGTCGAAGGGTGGGTGTTGA
>JAYZVO010000077.1:0-62586 GCA_036155555.1 Myxococcota bacterium | reverse complement strand
GAGCGAGGGGCCGCAGCGCGCGCGAGACGAGGAGGTCGAGGTCGCGGAGCGTGGCGCGCGCTGCGGCCCCTCGCTCGCCAAGCTCCAGCCGCCGTGTCCTGCGCAGCCCTGCTGGCGAGACGGTGCTGATGGCCACGACGCGGTTGTGTTTCACGCCGAGCTCTGCGGCGAGCCGAGGCTCGAGGAGCTGATCGTGTCGCTTATAGGAGACGTCAGGGAGCTGGCTGAAGTAGCTCGAGAGGGGCTCGACCAGCTCGGAGTTTGGCGCGAGGAACGCGTGCACCTCGACGCCAGCGCCGAGCGCGTCGAACAGCTTCTTCGTGCTCTCTCCTGGAGACGCGGCGCGGCTGTTTGCCAGATCGAAGGTTTTGTCGTGCGCGCTTATGGCGAGGAAGGCGGGGATGGCAGACAGCGAGAGCAGGGCGCAGGTCAGTGTGGCCATCCCCACATCGCGCACGTGGCGCTCGGAGAGGGTCGGTTGTTTGTTCGAGAGCACGAGGTCGAGCGCCAGAATCACCGGCATCGGGAGGAGCAGGCACGCGAGCCAACCGGCGAGCAGCCACCCTTCGAGGGCGCTCCCCGCGCCGGTTTGCGACCATTGATAGTAGAGGATGGCGCAAACAAGCATGCTGGTTTGCGCCATCCCTCCGAGTTTGTTCGCGAGTCTTTTTCCCGCGTCCTGCATGGACTTCGCGCGCGCGAACCGGAGCCCTGATGAGGCAAAAAACAACAACGCGACGAGCGACCACGCCCCCTGGCGAGCGGGCGCCTCGAGCTGGAGGACACGATCGCTTCCCCACGCGACGAGCAGCGCCAAAAGGAGCAGCGCGCTCGTGAGCCATGGAAGTCTTGTCGCGATTGCCTTCACGCGCGCCTCCCGAGCCGCATCAGGAGCGTGGCAAAGACAAGAGGCAGCGCGGTCAATCCGAGGTAGTAGGCCAGGGCGCTCGTGTGAACGCGGCCATACATAAAGCCCTTGAAGTGTGCGTCGTAGAAGCTCGTGGCGGCAAAGAACGCGTCGAGCGGCGGCGCGCTGAGCGAGGAGAGCAGCCAGCCGAGCAAGAGCGCGACCATGGCGCCGCTGGTCAGCAGCGCGGCCTGGAACTGGGTTCTTGCCAGAGAGCTCATCAGCGTCCCGATGGCACAGGTCGCCATCCCCACGAGCGCCACGCCGAGATAACCCGCGCCGACTTGCGCCCATGAGATCCTCCCATGGAGCAAGACGAGCGCAGGTAAATACAGGCTCGCTGCGGTGATGGTGCCCAGGATCGCGAGCGCCGAGAGGTACTTCCCGAGAATGATCTGCCAGCTCGCGATCGGCGCGCCCATCAGCAGCGCGAGGCTCTTCTGACTGCGCTCTTCGGGGAAGAGGCGCATGGTCAGGAGCACGCCGAGCAACATGGTCGTGCCAAAGAGGATGTAAAAGAAGTCGGCCAGGACCTCGGCGCCAAACCTGGGCGTGTCCGTCAACGCGAAGGTGTGAAAGAGCAAGCCATCGATCAACAGCTTGCTGGCAAAGAGCCCCCAGCCCCACATCGAGCCGCTGATGGCGAGCACCTCGCGCTCGATGATGAGCGCGATCGGATCGAGCTTCTCCCGTATCACTCCTCTTCCTCCTCGAGGTCAGCGATCGGGGAGGCAA
This sequence comes from Myxococcota bacterium, assembly GCA_036155555.1. Classification (GTDB taxonomy): domain Bacteria; phylum Myxococcota_A; class Bradymonadia; order Bradymonadales; family Bradymonadaceae; genus JAYZVO01. The sequence continues at coordinate 60,944 of JAYZVO010000077.1, read as the reverse complement.
AGCGCACGAACAACTCCTCGAGCTCGCCAGCTTCGCGGTCCACTTCGCGCAGCGTCAAGAGGTTCGCGCCTTTCTCGACGAGCAAGCGCGCCACGCTGGGGTGATCCTCGCGCGCTGTGCGCGCGATAAAGCGTGCGCTGTTTCGTGCTCCCGTCAACGCTTCCACTCCGGTGAGCGTGGTGATTTCGTCAAGAAGCGCGCGCGCCACAGAAAGCGTCGTATCTCCCAAAACGATCTCGAGCGTCACCATATCCTCGCGTTCGTGTGCCTTCGCGCCAGCCTTGTGTGCGCTCCATGGCTTGTCGAGGACGAGCTTGCCCTCCTCGAGCATGAGCACGTGATCGCACGTCTGCGCGATCTCTGCGAGGATGTGCGAGCTGACCACGACGAGCGCGCGCGCTCCGAGCGCGCGCACGAGCGCGCGCATGGCAAGGATTTGAGAGGGATCGAGCCCCGAAATAGGTTCGTCGAGCAGAAGTAACCCGGGCTCGTGCACGATCGCCTGCGCGATCCCCACGCGCTTTCGATAACCATGCGAGAGCTCGCCGATTTGCCTCTCTGCGACATCCTCGATGCCACAGCGTCGCATCGCATCGCGCGCGGCGGAGTCGCGCGCCGAGCGCGCGACTCCGCGCAACCCGGCACACCACGAGATAAAGCGCGAGACCTGCATCTCGTCGTGGAGCGCGGGAGGCTCCGAGAGCAGCCCGACGCGCGCGCGCAATCGTTGGGGGTCGTGGGTGATGTCCTGACCGTCGAGCAGCACTTCACCTGCGGAGGGGGCGCGAAGTCCCGCCAGAATGGAGAGCAGCGTCGACTTGCCCGCGCCGTTTCTGCCCACCAGACCGACGACGCCAGGGCCCTTGATCGAGGTATCGATCGCGTCGAGCGCGCGGGTCTCTCCATAGTGGTGTGAAAGACTTCTTAAAAGAATTTCTGTCAATTGGCTCAAGGCTAGATTATAAGCGGCTATGGTCGGCGGTGAAAACGTTTAAGGGCGTTTAAGTTGTTCTTGTACGCGAGGTGCCTCAGGTTTAGTGAGGACACGGCGATGAGTATGCGACGGCACGAAGAGAGAGGCCCCGCCATGTCTACAACAACGCTATTCTACACGAGAGGTGTTCGATGACCCGTTCGATTCAACAAGATCGTAAAAACACTCGCCGCTGGATGGTCGCCGCAGGCGCAATCACGCTCGCCATGGGCCTCGCTTGCGGTGGGACCACGGAAGATAACAACGAAGGAAACAACTCGACCACCCCGACAAACAACAGCACGGCGAACAACACCACGCCTGGCAACAACGCGACGACGCCCGCGAACAACGCGACGACGCCCGCAAACAACGCCACGACGCCGACGAACAACGCGACGACGCCTACAAACAACGCGACGACGCCGACGAACAACACCACGCCTGGCAATAACACGACGCCTGGCAACAACACCACGCCAGGGAACAACACCACGCCTGGCAACAACTCCACGCCAGCGTCGGGTTGGGCTGTGTTCTCGGGTGGCTTGCCCTGTGTGGACAAGGCCGCGTTCTGGTTCGACGATGACAACAACGGCTTCTGGGGCTGCGGCAAGTCGGGCGGCGGCGGCATGTGGACCACGACCGATGGTGGCCTGACCTGGACCTCTCAGGTTCGCGTCAACGCGAAGGTCAACGACTTCTTCCGTGACAGCAACGGCAGGATGGTCGTCGCAGGTCAGTTCGGTGGCCCTGTCGCCGAGTTGGACGAGTCCAACCCGGCCATCATCAAGGCCAACCCGCTCTACTCGCGTGGTAACAACGCCTTCACCTCGGTCGAGCAAGGCGAGAGCATCGCGGTGACCTCGGATGGCCAGATCCTCGTCGACTCGCTCAACGGCACGACGGCAGCGTACTTCCCTGGTGAGAACGCTGTGGGCCTCGCCTGGTACGAGACCTACTGCACGGGCGATGACAAGAGCAACTTCAACCCGGACTCCACCGGGACCTGGTGTGAGCTTCACAACGTGTCCGAGGGCAAGCTCGAGAACCCTGACGCGACGGGCTCGCAGATCACGGGCATCACGCTCCTCAACGATCGCTTCATCGCAGCAGGTCGCTACATCGCGGATGGCGGCAAGGTTCAGATGCCTTCGTTGCTCGAGGGCGCGACCTTCCAGATGCAGCAGCTCTACCTCCAGACCCGCGGCAGCGGCGAGATGCTCGACATCACCGTCACTGGCGATGGAAGCATCGTGGCGGTCGGTCGTGACAACAGCGAGAACTTCCCGCTTATCTACACCTGCTCCGCAGGTTCGGATTGCCACACCGCAGATGGCTGGACGCGCGCAGAGCTCGACCTGTTCTTTATCGACCCTTACTGGACGTCGGCACCTGGCGGCTCGAGCGATGGCCGCGCGGTTGCATCCTCGGGTGACCTCGTCGTCGCGACGGGGAACTTCGTCCCGAACGGTCAAGGTGGCTGGGCGCTCCTGAGCAAGGACGGCGGTAAGACTTGGGAAGACCTCACCGCGACGTTGCTCGCGCTCCAACCTCAGAAGAACCGCGTGCCGAACATCTACGACGTGCACGTCTTCGAGAGCGGCAAGATCCTCCTGATGGGCGAGACGAGCTTCATCTACACGCCCTGAGCTAGCGTCATCGAAAGATGAGGAGGTCTTACCTCCAACCTAAAGCCAATGAGCGAGCATTCGACAGGAATGCTCGCTCATTGGCTTTTTTAGCGGCTAATCTGCGAGAGTGCATTTCTTTAAGGTGGTTTAAGTCGTCAGCCTCGGAGCGGTCCCGTAGATTCAAATCATCGCAACGGCTCCAGGGACTAACGCTTCGAATAGGGGCCATTGCGAGAGCGCCTCACACGGTGTGAGGACATCCTTCATTGTCAGACGTGGCCAAGGGGCCACTACCGAGGAGACAATCGTGAAAAAAGCCACCCTGGTTCGTAGCGCAGTGATTTCGTTGACCGCAATTTCCATGCTCGCTGCGATGAGCTCGTCGGCGTTCGCCTACGACAACCGTTGCGCAGGGATGAACAAGCAGCTCGAGCAGCTCTCGAAGGCTGTCGACGCAGCTTGCAAGGCCACCAACGCCAAGGAATGCAAAAAGATCAACTCGGACAAGAGCAAGGAGGCCCAGGCGGTCGCTGCTGGCTTCATCAAAGAGTGGAACAAGGTCGTGGGGAACTCGGCCGCAAAGATCGGCGCGCGCTACTTCTCGCTCGGCAGCGGCGGCAACGGCACCATCCAGAGCACGCAGAGGATGTGGATCTCCAAGGGGATCTCGACCAAGGATTCGGTGACCTTCAAGGTCAAGGAGCTCGACGGCAAGCTCTACGTGGGTGCGCATGTTTGCGTCCTCGAGCCTGGCAAGTCGACGCCGGTCTACAAGAAGACTGTCTTCTTTAACAAAGACAACAAAGAGAAGGGCAAGAAGACCCAGACCAAGACGATCAAGGTCAACGGCGCCAAGGGGAAGATTGTCTTCTTCAAGATTTCGGCACAGCGCCCCTCGGCCAACAAGTTCAAGTACAGCTTCGACACCAACTGAGCTGATACCGAACCACAAAAAGAAAGAGCGCCCCTCTCGAGACTCGAGAGGGGCGCTCTTTCTTTTTGTGGTTCGATGCAAATAAAGATCAGACCTCGATCAGGCGCACGTCAGGATCGAGCAAGTAACCGTGGCTGTTGTTGATGATCAGCTCCTTGAGCCCCTCGCGGCGCAATGTGTTGATGGTCACATAGAGCCTGTTCTGCGCGGCGTCCGGCATGATCGACTCGTCCGGCCAGACCTCTTCAAAGAGCGCGTAAGGATCGATCGCCTCGCCGGGGTGCGAGAGGCGATGGTCCACCAGCGATTGCAACAGACGGAACGGCGTCTCGCGGCGCGCCATATCGATCCAGGTCATCTCGCCGGGCGCGCGGAATGCGCGCGCTCGCGTGTCGAGCAAGAGCGCCTCGGCGGTCGGATCTTCGAGCCCGAGCGTGAAGCGCCTGCGGATCTCTTCCGGGAGATCTTGCTCGAGCTGCATCCAGCCAAAGCGAAGCTCTGTGCTCCGCTCGAGCGGGATCTGGGCGCGTCCTTCCTCGTGGTACATCAATTTCGAGAGCCGCGTCAGGATCTCCTCGAGCTGTTGCTTGCTCTTGCGCGCCTTGTTTGCCTCCATCGCCTTGATGTACTCGGGCAAGTGGACATGGCAGTAATAGAGGTCGATCAGGTGTGGGAGGAACGCATCGACCTCGATGCCTTCGACGACCTCTTCTGCCTCCGCGAGCTTGGCGAGCGCTTGCTTTGACTTGCCCTCGATCGCGAGGTAGCGCGCGTGCCCCACGAGGTAGCTCACTCGCGAGGTGGCGGAGTGAAGGTGCTCGCAGAGCGAGAGCCCCTCGAAGAAGATCTCGCGCCCCTTTTCGTACTTCCCTGCGAGCTCGAGCGAGATGGAGTAGTAGCGCTTTGCCGCCGCGGCGATCGGGATGATCTTCTCCTCATCGAGGTGCTTGATCGAGCGCTCGAAGGCGACGTTCGCGTTCTTGTATTCACGCGAGTCGAGGTGGAGCTGTCCCTTGAGGAAGAGCCCCGTGCCCATCAGCCAGCGCAGCGCGTGCCGACGCGCGAGCTCGAGCATGGGTTCGAGTGATTCGACGGCTTTGTCGTACTTGCGCTCGTCCAAAAAGTACCAGGAGCGCACGCGCAGAGAGTGCGCCAGCGAGATGATGTCACCATGCTCCTCGAACACATCGCTCGCGTCGTAGAGCATCTGCTCTGCTCGCTCGTGATTGCGAAGCATGCGCATGGCAAAGCCCATATGCAACTTCACGCGCGCGAGCTGCCGCCTGTGCCTCGGGTTATCCTCGAACTGCTCCAGGATCTCCTCGAACTGCGCCGTCGCTTCGTTCCACGAGCGTTGCCTGACGAATATGTTGGCGCGGCACATCGAGAGCTCGATGAACTCGCGCTCTGCGCCGAGCTCGCGCGCAGCGGGCATCGCCTCGTTGTCGAGCATGTCGATCACCGCTTCCATCGAGGAGACGCGAAAGTTGTCGGAGAGCCCGGTTTGGGCGACGAGGCGCCAGATCGGCGCTTCGGCAAGCTCGAGGGCGCGCTCCAAAAACACCTGCGCCTCGGTCGCCAACCACTTGAGCGACGAGCACATGGCGCGCGCGAGCCAGAAGCAAGCGAGCTTATCATTGGAGAGGATCGATCCTTTTGCTTCGAGCAGGGGCTCGAGGCGCAGGTGGGTTTTTTCCATCGAGGTCGCGTCCATGTGCCTCAGGTGCACGAAGTGCAACCCCAGGCCAACGCCATGTGCGCGCTCGATGTCCACCTCTTTCGAGCCGAGCACGTGCTCGAAGGCCGCCGCGAAGTTGGCGCTCTCTCTCGCGATACGAGGTCCCAGCGGGTGCCACTGGTAGCCTCTGGTCTCCTGAAAGAAGGCCCACCCTCGCGCGGCGAACACGGCGGCGTGGTGATCTGCCATCGTCTGCGCGAGCCCGGGCACTTCCTGTGTCTTGTCGAGCGCGAAGACGCGAATGCTCTCGAGCATCCTGCCGCGTAAGGAGTCTCCCATATCCTCGACGACCAGCAGGTTTGCTTGCCGCAACCTGTCGAGTCGGTCCAGCGCATCCTCGACGCCCGCCCTGGCGAGCACCTCTTCGACCTCTGCGAACCCGAAGCCATCGTGGAACTGGGCGCATGCCATGGCGGCGAGCTGCTCGCGCTCCTCGAGCAGGCTCCAGGACCACTCGAGCGCCGAGCGCAGCGCGCTCAACGTGCTGTCGCGCGAGCGCCTCGCGCGGACGCGCTCGAGCAATTGCCCCGGCTTGAACATCGAGAGGCGCGTGGCGAGCAGCGCGATCGAGAGCGGTAACCCCTCTACCGCGTCGCCAAGCTCGACGAACACCGCGCGGGTCGCGTCCTCTTCCAGCGCGAGGTCGATATGCGGTGGCGCGTGCGCCTCGAAGAGCGCGAGGATCGACGCGGCGTGCTCGGGTCGATCGAAGGGCTCGAGCGCGATATTTTGTGCGCGTCGAGACGTTGGCCTGTGGCGCGACGCCACGAGCAAGCGCGTGTTCGCGTCAGCGGCCTCGAGGGCCGCGGTCAACGCCTCGATCAGGTCGAGCAAATGCTCCGCGTTATCGAGGATCAGCAGGTGACGCGAGCGCGAAGCGCTCGCGCTCGCGATCCAGCCGAGCATCGTCGCTTCATCCGGGTCGGGCTGATTGGGGGACGGGGGGATCTCGAGCAGGATCATCAACGCCGAGAGCGCATCTCGGTTCGTGGTGTGCGCGGTCAAATCGAGCAGCACGCGCTCGCCATCGTCCTCGGCGTGGGCGCTCATCGCCGCGCGCAATAGCGTCGACTTTCCGACCCCGGGTGGGCCTGTGATCGCGATAAACGCAGCATCATCTTCGAGCCAGGACAGGATCTGCGCGAGCTCTTCGGCGCGGCCGATCAGCGGTATGGAGGATATATCGTGTGCCATGGGTCTCTTCGGGGCAAGGTCCTCAGTGCGGTTCGAGCAGAACCATCCAGGTGCAAGATCTCTATCTTATACCGCATCAGGTGCGTCTGTTGGTAGCTCCGTAAGAATGAACCAAGCATATCAGGCGAATACCGACGCGCCTATGGCGTCTTGAGTACAAAAATTGGAGATGCTGCCGTCCTGCGTTATGCTGCTAATCGAGTCAACTCCTCGAAAGATCCATGGATGGATAGGGAACCCAGAGCATATGGCAGGAGCGCTTCATATAGGACAGGTCGATTCGGTCACGCTCGATCTCGAGTGCGGATCGTGTCAGGCGAAGTTTCGCATCACCCCTAGCGAGGCCACCGTGCGCGCGCGCGTCATCGATTGCATGCGTTGCGGTCAGCCCCTCGAAGTCCCCGCTTATGATGCCGGGCGAGGTTGGAAGCGCGTCGCGCCAGGATCGGTCTTCCATCGCTTTCGCTCTGAATTGCCCGCGCCCTTGCTCGACTCCGAAGCGCTCGATGCTCCCGCAGCGACGCCAAAAAAGCGCACGGCGCCAACGCCCGAGACAACGCCCGAACAGCGCGAACAGCGCGAACAGCGCGAGCCGCAGAGCGCCGCGCATCGACCTCGCCAAAAGTTTGCCTTCGAGACCTTTGTCCCCGGAGAACCCGAGCCCCCTCGCCGCGAAGTCGACGCTCGCGTCGCGCCCAGAGAGCTCGCGCCCGAGAGCAGCGCGCGTGATGAAGATCTCGATGTGTTGCTCGGTAAAGCGCGAGCGCTCAAGCGCTCGCGCGGACAGGATGAGGATGTAGAGAGCGCCTCTGGCGCTCCCGTCATCGAGGATGTCTCCAGGCCCACCGAGCCGCTCTCGAAAGAAACCATCGAGAGCATCACCAGCCAGGACGCGATCGATGTCGCGTTCGAACCTCCGCTCGAGCCGCAATCCCTCGAGGAGAGCGCGGTGGTTCACGAGACCTCCGAGCCCGAGCCTTTCCTCGTCGAGGGCGCGTCCAGCGCCGAGAACGAGGATCGTGAGAAAGAGCCGGACGCGCTCAGACCGCCTGAGTTTTTGCCAACCTTCGAGCCTGAACCGGAGCACTTCGAGCTGCAACTTGGCGAGCAAGTCATCGGTCCGCTCGATGTTATCAGCGTTCAGGCGTTGCTCGCCGGTGGGTTGCATGGGGTGGCGCGCGTTCGCGTGGTCGGTGAGGATGGTTGGCGATCGCTGGAAGATCACGAGGTCTTTGGCATCTTCTTCGACGCGATCGAGGGAGAGCTCGAGGATGAGCCCGAGGACGCGATCTTGCTCGAGGATGAGGTCGAAGGGGCGTTCTTTCACACGCTCCCGATGGCTTCATTGGCCGCGAATATCGAACTCCCTCCCCCCATGGAGGAAGGGCTCTCGAGCTCTTCCGAGGTTTTGCGCGCGCCTCCGCTCCCCGCCGACGCGCGCTCGGAAGTGCTCGAAGACACGAGCAGCGACGATAAGGTCGAGGATAAGCAGGAGGCTGAAGACGTCGCTGCGCGACCCTCGGTAACTCCATCGCGAACGCAGGAAGGCTCCACCGAGATCTTGCTCGACGAGGATCTCTTCGACATCGGAGACGAGCCGGAGACAAAACAAGCCCCGGCGCTGCCCTCCGCTGCGACAGAATCAGACCTGCCAGCGACGCCGCCTCGAGCAGATGAAGAAGAGCTGACTGGGGAGGACATCGCCGCACCAGCGCGCGAGGACATCTCTGAACCTCGGCCTAACAGCGCGACCTCGAACAGCGAGGATGTGTCGGCGCCCGAACCTGTAACCGAGCCATTATCCGCGCCTCCTACCATACGCCAGCCGTTGGGGTGGGGCGCGCGCATCTTGCTCGGGGTGTTTGTTCTGTTGCTCGTGGTTGGCGCATTTGTCGCGGGCGATCAGCTCAAGCCGTTCTCGAAGAACCTCGAGCAACGCGCCACGGCGACGGCCAACGAGGTCCGCAGGATGATCTCACTCGAGCCCGAAGTGGCGAGCGCGCAGGCGGTCTCTACAGCGAGCACGATGGTCAGGTTGGCGGCGCAGCAGAATTGGCAGTCGCGCGAGCGACAGCGTGAGGTCGCCGCCTCCATGCTCGAGGAAGGGGACGCCAGAGGCGCGAGCAATGTGCTCAAACACCTCTGGCTCGTCGAGCCCAGGCGCAGCCCATCACTCGCCATGCTCTATGCCCGCGCGTTGCTCGCCGCGAACGAGTACAAGCTCGCCCGCGAGGTCGCCATTGACGGTCGCATGCTCTCGCCGGAGTTCCCTGGTTTCGAGCAGGTCTTCCTCGACGCGGTCAAGGGTGATCCTGCGCTCCACCCCGAGGTTCGCACCATCATCCCGGACAAGGAGATCGACGAGATCCGGGCGCTGGGCGGTGGGAAATCCGTATCGTTCAAGCTGCGGCAAAAAGGAGAGAACCTCTACGCGTTCAAGCCCGCGCAGGTCGAGTGGGGCGAAGGTTGGCGCTCCGAGGTCGCGGCTTATCTGATGTGCGAGGCGATCACGTGCAACTTCGAGGTCCCAAAGAGCTTGCCTGCGCGCATTAGCCGACAGGACTTCGAGGAGCTTTACGGGCGCCACACCTCCCCGAAACAAAACGCCTACAAGGAGCGCTTCGGCGAGCTGACCTGGGTTATGGAGAAAGGCCCTGACGGTGAGGAGCGCGAGTACCTCCATGGGGTGGTCAAGGAGTGGGTTCCAGGTTTTGTCGAGTGGCCGATCGAGTACGTCGACACCTGGGCCTCGCTCGTGGACTCGGGGCAGAAGCTCTCGAACCTGGATCGGAGCTTTAACGCCGCGTTCACTTCACTGCGACTCAAGCAACAACGCAAATACTGGTACCCCATCAGCAAGGAGCGCGAGGGCGCGACGACGCGAGAGGTCGCCAGCGGGCTCTCGAGCCTGACGCTCTTTGACTTCCTCACCAACAACTGGGATCGCTACTCCCAGGTCGAGGCGTACTACGGCGTCAACAACCACTTCAAGGATGGCCGGTTCCTCTCGCTCGACAATGGCGCGGCGTTCCATTTGCAGCCGATGCTCGTGGTCAAGCAGCGGTTTAACCTGATCAGCCGCTTTAGCAAGAGGTTCGTCGTCGGGGTCAGGATGATGCAGCCCGAGCAGTTCGATCCCATCTTCTTTCCGAGCAACTCCCAGGAAGCGCGCACCAGGCTCGATGTCTTCTGGGATCAGCGCGAGAAGGCGCTCGCGCGCATCGACGAGTTGGCCAGGGAGCGCGGCGAGGACGCGGTCCTCTGTTTCGAGTGAGGCGCTCGCGCGTCGTGCTCGATTCGCTGACGAGATAAGGGTATGATGAAGATACTCCTTCCTCCCGAAACTGCGCAGGCGTCCTTTGCGGGCGCGATGATCGGTCGAGGTGAGCGCTCGCACTGTGAACTGCCCTGGAGATAAGAAATGTCACGCAAGTTGTTGTCGCTGTTTCTCTTTCTTTCCGTGTTATTCGTCGCGCCGCTCGTGGCGAGCGCGCAGACCTTGACGACCACGTTGGCCGGAGGCAACAGCTTCAACGGCAATATGTTCGAGATCGTCGCGCGCGATGACATCATCATCGACGGCTTCGACGTGCACATTGCCACCGGCAGCCAGACGATCGAGGTCTACTACCGCGCGGGCTCTTATTCGGGCTTCGAGACAAACTCTGCGGGTTGGACGCTGGCGGGATCGGCGACGGTCACGGGCGCAGGACAGGGCGTCGCCACGAGCGTCCCGATCGATGTCAACCTCCCCATCTCTTCCGGGTCGCGTTACGCGTTCTATGTGACCAACACCTCCGGGACGATGTACTACACGGACGGAGGCACCGAAGGTGCGCTCTACGCTCAAAACGCGGACATCTTCTTCTACGAGGGGATCGGCAAGGCGTATCCTTTCGGAAACACGTTCCGACCTCGCATTTGGAACGGCGTGATTCGCTACTCGAAGAATAGCCAGCCACCCACCATCAACCCGATCTCTGCGCAGAGCACCAACGAGGATGCGCCCAAGACGGTCTCTGTGGGAATCAGTGATCCCGATACGCCAGCGGCGAACCTGGTCGTGACGGCGACCTCGTCAAACACGGCGGTGGTTGCAAACAGCGGCCTGAGCGTGACCGGCACGGGCACGACGCGCACGCTTCAAATCACTCCTGTCGCCAACGCTTTCGGTATGACCTCGATCACGGTCAATGTCTCGGATGGCACGACCACTGCGTCCACGAGCTTTAACCTCACCGTCAACGCCGTCAATGACGCGCCTTCGTTCACATCTGGCGGCAACGTGACGGTGGACGAGGACAGCGGCGCTTACTCGATGTCCTGGGGCTCCTCGCTCTCGGCGGGGCCATCCAATGAATCGAGCCAGACGCTCAGTTTCAACCTCTCGTGTAACGCAGGCGCGCTCTTCTCGGCGCAGCCTGCAATGAGCAATGGGAACGTGCTCTCGTTCACGCCTGCTGCCAATGCATCGGGCACCTCCGATTGCAGCGTCACGTTGCAAGACTCCGGCGGCACCGCCAATGGTGGCGTCAACACCAGCGCGCCGGTCAACTTCCAGATCATCATCGACGCCGTCAATGATCCTCCCACCGCGAGCCCTCAATCGGTGACCACCCCGGAGGACACTGACGTGGACATCACGCTCGCGGGTTCGGATGTCGAACCTGGCGCCTTGCAGTACATCATCGTGACGCAACCCACTCGCGGCTCACTCACAGGAACAGGCGATGTGCGCACATACGCACCTGATGCCGACTACGCAGGCTCCGACTTCTTCACCTACAAGGTCCGTGACGCGGGTGGCGCAGAGAGCACCGAGGAGACCGTCTCCATCACGATCACGCCCGTCAACGACGCGCCTCGCTTTATCGCGCCCACGCCGGACGGGATGACGCCGATCATGGCTCCAGAAGGGGTCGCGCTCGACTTGCAGATCGACGCCGAGGATGTCGACGGCGACCTCATCACGCTCGGCGCGATGGGCATCCCGCAAGGCGCGATGTGGGAGCCTTCGACAGGCGTGTTCTCCTGGACCCCTGGGTATCAGGACGCTGGCGATCATCTCGTGACCTTCTCCGCAACAGATGGCGTGCTCACCACGACGCGCGATATCGTGATCACGGTCACCTTCGCGGACGCGGACATGGACGGCGTGCCAGACAGTTGGGAGATGGCCAACGGGCTCGATACCACGACCAATGATTCTGATGGTGATTTGATCTCGGATCTCGTCGAGGTCGGGGATGACCTGATGAATCCTCACGACTCCGATGGCGATGGCCAACTCGACGCGCTCGAGCTGGATTCGGACGGAGATGGCATCCAGGATGGCTCCGAGGCTGGTGACAATGACATCGTCACCGATCCTGTCGACACCGATGGCGACGGCGTGCCCGATTATCGCGACCTCGATTCGGATGATGACGGCGTCAACGATGGGATGGACAACTGCCGCCTGATTATCAACGCCGACCAGGCAAACCTCGACGGCGACTTCTTCGGGGATGCTTGCGACGATGACATCGATGGAGACACGCTCACCAACAGCGTCGAGTTGATGCTGATGCTCGATCCTCAAAACCCTGACAGTGATGGCGACAACATCTCGGATGGCTACGAGGTCGGGGACGCGACGATGCCTACCGATACAGACATGGACATGTTGATCGACGCGCTCGATCCAGATTCGGATAACGATGGCATCGACGATGTGCTCGAGGCCGGTGACCAGGATCTGATGACCGCGCCTGTGGATACAGACATGGATGGCACGCCTGATTTCCGCGACGAGGACTCGGATGGCGATCAGATCCTCGACTCCGAGCCGGACAACTGCCGCATCGTGGCAAACCCGGATCAAACCGACACCGATATGAACGGGGAAGGGGACGCATGCGATGGTGACCTCGACGGTGATAACGTCGCCAACGACGCGGACAACTGCCCCATGCTCGCCAACATGGATCAGGCCGATCTCGATATGGATATGATCGGAGATGCGTGCGACTCGGATGTCGACGGCGATGGCGTCGACAACGACGCGGACAATTGCCCGCTCGTGGTCAACGAGGACCAGCTCGACACTGACGGCGACGAGCTTGGCGATGCATGCGATGACGACGATGATGGCGACGACGCTCTCGACGAAGAGGATAACTGCCCGCTCGTCGCGAACGAGGATCAACTCGACACGGATGGCGATGACCTGGGCGACGCGTGCGACGATGACGACGATGGCGACAACATCGCGGACGAGGATGATGCGTGCCCGCTCGAGGCGGGCGACGGCGCTGATGGCTGCGAGGTCGTCGAGGAGCCTGACATGGGCTCGAATCAGGACACGGACATGGAGATGGACACGGATATGGGCATGTCGGCGGACATGGGCGATATGGGGCCGCCCCCATTGCGTGACTCGGGCGTGGGCTGTGGTTGTGCGAGCGCTTCGCGCGAAGAGGGCGCTGGCGACATCGGTCTCGGTCTGTTGCTCCTCGGCTTGCTCTTTGGCGGTCGCTCGGTGAGGCGTCGATGGCTGTGAACGCCGCCGCGCTCTGCGCGATGGTCGGGCTCTGCGCTTTCCCGGCGACCGCGCCTCCTCCCGAGGAGGCCGCCTGCCTGATAAAGGCTTACCCGAAGCACATTTGCGATGTGCGCGCCAACCTCGTGTTTTGGTGTGATGGCGAGGTCATGCTTTATGACTCGATGAAGACCTACAAGGATCACGATGAGCTGTTGGACAACGCTGATATCCAGGATCAGCTCGTGCAACGCTATCCTATCGGGAGAGGATACCCGAACCCGCTCCCGGTAGACTTCGAGCCGGGGAGGATTCGTCACGAGCCCTTCTTTCTGAAGATGTATGGCGCCACGGCGCGCGAGGTCGACGCCACGCTCGCGCGCGTGCACTGGATGCCCGAGAGCGGCGGCAAGAACCTCAAGGTCACCGCCGTCAACAACGTCGATAAGCGGCTCGATGCGGTGAGCCGCGAGCTCGAGTCGATGCCTGAAGCGAGCAGGCGGTTTGTCGAGGAGACCTCCGGGACCTTTGTCTGGAGGCGGATCAAGGGCACCGGCCGCCTGAGCATGCACAGCTTCGCCATCGCCGTCGATGTCGGCGTGCGCTACTCGGATTACTGGCGCTGGAACAAGCCTCTGGCCGATGGCACCATCCCCTACAAGAACCGAATGCCCCTCGATATCGTCGATGTCTTCGAGAAACATGGGTTCATCTGGGGCGGGAAGTGGTACCACTTCGACACGATGCACTTCGAGTATCGCCCCGAACTCATCGCGTGTGGGGTTGGCGCAGTGTCTGCCCCCACCGAGTAACTTCATCGCCCCAAGTAAAGATGCCCGACCCCTATACGTATAGACTGAGAGATGTGCCCGAGCGCGTCGTCTGCCTCACCGAAGAACCTACCGAGTGGCTCTACTTGCTCGGCGAGCAAGAGCGCATCGTCGGTATCAGCGCTTACACGGAGCGCCCCGCCCGCGCCAAGGCGGAGCACCCTGTCGTGAGCGCCTTCATCGGCGGGAGCGTCAAGAAGATCAAGGCCCTGAAGCCTGATCTGATCATTGGCTTCTCCGACATTCAGGCGCAGCTCGCGCACGATCTGATCAAGGAGAACCTCCAGGTCGTGATCTTCAACCAGCGCTCCGTCCAGGAGATCCTGGATACGCTGATGATGATGGGCAGGATCTTTGGCGCCGAAGCGCGCGCGAAGGAGCTCGTCTCGGGCTACATCGAGGAGATCGCTGCTTGCCGCGCGCGTGCGCTCGAGCGCACGCGCCGACCTCGCGTTTACTTCGAGGAGTGGGATGAGCCCTTGATTTGTAGCATCGAGTGGGTCGGCGAGCTTATCGAGATTGTCGGCGGCGAGAACATCTTCGCCGAGCAATCGCGCGGGAAGCTCGCGAAGGAGCGGTTTGTCACGCACGAGGCGATCATCGGTGCCGATCCCGAGGTGATCCTCGCCAGCTGGTGCGGGAAACCTGTCGATATCCCCAGCATCCTCGCGCGGCCTGGCTATGAAGAGATAAGCGCGGTTCGCACGAACCGCATCCACGAGCTCGATCCTGCCATCATACTCCAACCTGGTCCGGCTTGCCTGACCGATGGCCTCGCTGTCCTGGAGGCGCTCATCCACCCGGATGAAACCTCCCACTTGGCAGGTTAACCCACCAGAGGTTATACGCGCCGGGGTGGCGCGAAGATGCCGCGAGATAGAGAACCAGCAGGGGCCTTGAGAGATGCGAGAGCGATACAAAACCTGGGAAGCGCCACTGAGCATCGCGCCGATGATGCAGCGCACCGATCGTCACTACCGTTACATGATGCGCTGCATCACTCGCCGCACCTTGCTGTGGACCGAGATGGTGACCTCGCGCGCGATCCTCCATGGCGATCGCCCCTACTTGCTCGACTTCCACGAGGAGGAGCACCCGCTCGTCCTTCAAATCGGCGGCGATGACCCGAAGGAGAACGCCGAGGTCGCAAAGATCGCCGAGGAGTGGGGGTACGATGAGATCAATATCAACGTCGGCTGCCCCAGTGATCGCGTCCAGAACGGGAACTTTGGCGCTTGCCTGATGCTCGATCCTGCGCGCGTGGCTGCTTGCGTCGAGGCGATGGCGCGCGAGGTCTCGATCCCGGTGACGGTCAAGCACCGCATCGGCGTCGACGAGCGCGACAAGTACGAGGATATGCTCGATTTCGTCGACACCATCACCGCCGCTGGCGGCTGTATGCGCTTTACCGTGCACGCGCGCAAGGCGTGGCTGCAAGGCTTGAGCCCCAAGGAGAACCGCAATATCCCGCCGCTTCGCTATGAAGAGGTGTGGCGGCTCAAGCAAGAGCGACCCGATCTCGTCGTCGAAATCAATGGGGGGATCAAGACCCTCGAAGAGGTGCGCGAGCACCTCGAGCATGTCGACGCGGTTATGATCGGCCGCGCGGCCTACGATCGCCCGATGCTGTTCGCGCAGGCCGATGGTTTGATTTATGGGGATGAGGGGTTGGCGCCCTCGCCGCACGAGGTCTCGCGCGCGATGATGCCTTACATCGAGGAGCGGCTGCGCGAGGACGAGGGGTGCAAGTTGCACCACATCACGCGCCATATGATCAACCTCTTCGCGGGTTATCCGCGCGCGCGAACCTGGCGCCGCTACATCAGCGAGCGCCATCACCTCGAGGGCATGGGGCCTGAAATTATCGAGGAGGCGCTCGCGAGGATGCCTTCCGAGGAAGAGCTGCTCACGGGTTGAGCGGGTCCTCTTGATCGGGCACCGAGAGGTTCCTCGGAGGATCTCTCGGGAGCGGGACCGTGGCGTGGACTTCGGCGGTGTCAGGGTCGACGAAGTGGATCTCTTGCTCCCTGGACTGGTCGAGCACGATGTAGTCATGCTCCGGTAAGATGCCGATATGCTTTGGCTCCCAGCCAAGGTCGATCTTCTCTTGCGTGGCGTTGCGGTAATCGACGCGCCACAAACCTCGATCGAGCATCCACAGCTCGCTGGCGGCGCCTCGATCGACGAACTCTTCGAGAGCGATCCCTTCTCCAGAGTACGCCACGCGCCCCGAGTCCACGTCATAGAGGTGGAAGCCGTCGTAGGCTTCGTTGGTGCTCGTGACGACGACGCGATTGCCGGAAGTGGTCACGAAGAAAGAGAGCAATCCGTAGAACTCGAAGTCCTGGCGTTGCTCTTCGAGCGTCTCGACATCAAAGAGCAGCAGCGGCTGCGTGGTGATATCTTCCGGGTCGTCCATGTCTCGGAAATCGCGGGTCGGAGCATCGGTGCGCGCCTCGTCCGTGTGATAGGCCACCAACGTGGACGAGTCCGGCGTGAACGCGATCGGCCCCATCGCGTCCTCGATCAAACGCACCGTGCCAGTCCTCGTGTCGAGCAGAGCGATCTTGTGGCTCGGGCGGTATTCTTGCTGCTTGCTCCCTTCCTCGACGAGCAAGGTCCTGTCGAGGACGAAGCCGCGCACAGGGAACGCCACGTAGCGCCCATCTGGGGAGCGCCCGATCGCGGAGTGTGAGAGCCAGGGATTGAGCTGGTGCTCGAGGATCTTGATATTAAACAGCGCGCGATCCCAGAACTTGCCGTCGTTGTCCAACTTCGAGAAGTCGAACTTGTCATTGATCGACCAGCTCAAGACCCTCAGGTCTGGCCCTTCTTCCATGGTCACGAGCAGGTCGTCTCGGTCAGGCAACCAGCTCGCTTCGATCTGTCCGGTGGTCTCGTGGGGGAGCTTGAGTAGACGCTGACGTTCGATATCCAAAATCTGGATCGAGCGTTTGCCATCCTTGAGCGAGGCCACCGAGAGGTAACGTCGCGATGGGGAGAGGCGAGTCTCGGTGAAGTTGCCGACCGTTCGCGCGCTCCATACATGCTGCAACGAGTGGATGTCGTAGAGCGTCATCTCCTCGTAGTTCTCGCCCTCGGGTTGACCCATCGTCAGAAGGTGTCCCTCGGGGAAGATAAGGCGCATGTTGAGATCGGTCGGATCGAGTCGCTGGATGCGCATCACCCACGCGCCGCTGCTGAGTGCTTCTGGATCTGGGACTGCATAGAGGATGCGTTTGTCACGGCGCTCGTCGCCAGATGCATCACGGATGTAGCGGTCCTGATAAAGGAAGGTCCACTCTGTATCCGGGCTAACCTGGAGGTTCCCGTTGATGTGTGCGTAGGAGACGCCGTCCATGCTCTCGACGAAGTCTTCTCGCGAGGGGGTGTCCTCTGGTTGGGCGTAGACATCGTCATCGTTGGGGCTGTTCTCGGTGTCGACGAAGCCACCATCGCGACTCGAGCCATCTGTGCACCCGGTGCCAGCGAGCATCGAAAGAGTGAGCGCCAAAAGAAGTGAGCTTGCTGGACGAAGTCGCATATCGATCCCCTGGTGTGTGTGCGATGTGCTTGATTCTAATGGCTACTCTGCGGGGCAGCAATCCGAGTATCGCGGGGTTTAAATGACGCCCCCACACCACCTTTTCATTCATTCATCATCCATTCATTGGCGATGGTGTGGGGACGCGATGGTCGGTGGGGTGACATTGAAAATCCCACCTCGAACATCACTGCTCCACTATTGAGCAAGCGCTATGCCAGTTTTGATGAGCCCGCTCGCGGTCGCATTCCACCGTAAAAGTGGCCTGTGTCGAACCTCGAAACCGGGCGTCCATGTCATCCCGCTGGAGTAACCTTGCTCCAGAGAGAGCGCGTCGCATCGATCGGGGCGGTGGTGTCGAGGTGAGGTTGTTCGAGCTTGGTCGCGACGCGCGTCAACGAGACGGCGCAAGCGCCCGCGAGGTCGAGGCGACCATGGCGCTCCCATTGCTCGCGCGACAATCGAAGCAGGACAGTTTGATCAGGGTGCGCGTCGGTGTCCTCGAGCAAGCCTTCGAGCGCGCGGTCGAGCTCTGCGGTAAAGCGCGCCGCGTCCCCCTGATACGCCGCATAGCAAGCGCGCAGGATGCCCGCGTCGGCGCGAGCTCTGGGGACGAGCTTTTCTTCCGGGGGGAGGATGTCGAGTTGTTCTCGGACCCTCTCCCAATCGCGTTGCATCGCGAAGCCGACTCCACGCTTGAACGTGTTGACATGCAAGAGCGCGCTCCCCAACGTCGAGAGGATCTGGTCCGCTTCGATATAGTGATGCTCGGCGGCGTCGCAGTCCCCCCCGAGCCTGAGCGCGTCCGCGATACAGACGTGTGAGAATCCTTTCCCCGCCATCGAGCCCGAGCGCTCGAAGAGCTTGCTCGCGCGCCGACCGAGCGCCACAGCATGCGCCGTCGTGCCGAGGCGCACGCTGACCTCTGCCAACCCGTGCAGGCACCACGCGCGGTGGGTTTGCTCGCCAATGCTCGCGCCCAGCGCGTCGCCCGCCTCGAACAGCGCGACCGCTTCCTCGACATTGTTCTTGCGCATCATCATCCAGGCGCGCGTGTGGTAAGTGCGCAAGCGCCCGATGTCCTCGCCAAGTTCCTCGTACAGCGCGATCGCGCGCCGGGAGTAATCCTCCGATCGATCGAGCTCGCCGCCAAGCCAGGTGCTCATCGCCAACCCTCGGCAGGCGTTGGCGTGGAGCAACCTCGCTTCCCGCGCGGTTTCGTTTCGGGTTGCCTCCCAGGCGATCAGCGCGAACGCTTCGCTCTCGGCGATCGCTCCGACATAGCGCGCGAGATCTGCGCGTTCGGGATACGCCTTCACGCGCGCGAGCGCGTGCGCGTCGAGGCCAAGCGCGTCGCAGAGTTCAGTGTGTTTCGCGTGCAGCGTTCGCGCCACGCCGTACTGACTCTGCTCGACGTAAGCCGCGCTCGCTTCCAGCAAGGCATCCAGCGCGCGGCGCATCTCATGGGGCTCACCGACGTCGATCAAGTGATACGCCTTGCGCTCGAGCATTCGCGGAGAGGGGGAATCGACCTCGTCGATCAGGAGCGCCAACCCGAGGTTGATCATTCCCCAACGCCTGGCCACCTCGCTTTGCTTTTGGACGACGTCGCGCAATGCGCTGTGTTTCCACGCGATGCTCTCGGCCGAGTTGTTCTCGCGCTCGAACAAGGCGCGCGCGAACAACTCGGGGAGCAAGCCTGCATCGAGGTCTGCGCCGAGCGCTTCACAGGCGCGCTCCCACGCTTGACGTGGGAAGCGTTGCCCCATCGCAGCGGCGATTTCGAGCGGCAACCTCCATTCTCCAACGCCCGCGCGATCGAGCTGCGCGAGGCGCTCGCGCCAGAGCGCGAGCACGCCCTCGGGCAACGTCGTTTTGCTCCCCGGTCTCAACCTGAACCCTCGCTCGCCGACCTCGAGGAGGTCGCGCTCTACCCAATCACTCATGATCTGGACGGCAAAGAGCGGGTTGCCCTGGGTGCTCTCGGCGAGCCGTTGCTCGAGCTCGGGCTCGAGCCCGAGCAGCTCGTGGATGAATTGGAGGTGATCCCTTGCCGAGAGCGGATCGAGCTCGATCTGAGTGACCTGTTCATGGTCGAGCTTCTTCGAAGGGAGCGAGGCGTCGGCGCCTTCTTCTTGCTGAGTGGTGAGGATCGCGAGGACGCGGCCTGTGGCAGATGGCGCGATCGAGGACTGGCGCGAGAGGTAGCACGCCAAAACATCCAGCGTGTCACTGGCCCACTGCGCCTCTTCGATCCAGAGGATCACGGGGCGCGCGAGCGCGACCACTTCGAACCACTGCGCCAGGAGGTTGTGTCGCTCCGATGCGCTCGAGAACTTGACGACGGGGCCCCCTTCGGTCACGGGCAAGGTCCCCTGGCTCGGGTCCACCAGCTCGGTCAACGCCGCCGCGACGAGCGGCGGATCTGCGAACGATCTGTGCGTATGCAAGAGCTCCTCGAGCATGCGCTCGTAGATCTCACCGCGCTCGAGTCCATAGCATCGGCAGTAGCGCGAGAGCGCGGCCTCGAGTCCATCCTCGATGTTGGCGTATCGGCTGTGCGTGACGCGGATGGTTTGCGCCGCGCCGATCTCTTCTGCGCGCCGCGTCATCCACTCGACAAGCCTGCTCTTGCCTGTACCTCGCGCGCCCTGGATATGGAGGACGCGCGGTCGATTCTCATCGCGACAGCGCCTGAGTTCGTCCCAGATCAGATCGCGAGCCTCCTCGCGGTCGACAAAAGGAACCTCCCGCAAGCCAAACAACCCCAACCCCGCGCCGACGAGGTCTGGCTTCTGCTCTCCGAGATCCTTGTAGCGCCAGCTCCTTGGCATCCGCGCGAGCTGGCCCGGCTCGAGTTTGAGCGAGCGCGTCTTTAGCAGGTGTTCCCGGTCGGTCTTGCCGAGCGAGTCCAGCTCGCTCGCTGCGAGCAGCAGCGTGCCACCGGAGGTCGCCTCGATGCCATCCTCATCGAAATGCTGCAACGTCGCCAAAGTCGGGGCGAAGAAGATGCTCGAGTTCTCTGGCAGCGTGCCTGGCGAGGAGAGCACCGCCGGGGAAGGAGGCGCCAGCGGTTCGAGCATTTCGTCGCCGAGCCGAAACAGCGCCGTGGCCGCGTCGCTGGCGAGCCGAAACCGCTCGCGCCAGTTCTTTCGCAACAGCGTCTGAATCCAGAGGTCGAGATCGCGCGGGACGGCAAAGGTCGGCTTTAACCCTGGAGGAGGATCATTGAGGTGGCGCGCAGCGAGTCGGATGAGGTTGGGTTCGACAAAGGGAGGTCGGCCACAGACCAGCTCGTAGGTGACGCAACCGAGCGCGTAGAGATCGGTCCACGGGCCATACTCACGCCAGTACCCCTGGAGTTGTTCTGGCGGCATGTAATACGGCGTGCCTGCCGTCGATGTGTTGATGTCGTGCTGGCTTCGCTTGTTGCTCGGGTCGGTCGCGTGCGCGAGCCCGAAGTCGGTCAGCAGATAACGCGAGGAGTTGTTTGGCCCTGCTGTGATGAGGATGTTTCCTGGCTTCAGGTCGCGGTGCACGATGCCGCGCGCGTGCGCGTGCGCCAGCGCATCGATGATGGAGACCAACAAGACGCGAAGCTCCTCCCAGGAGCTCGGGCGCTTTCCTTCCTCGAGGCTTCCCTTGGCGGCGAGCTCCATGGCAAGCCATGGAGAGCCCGCGCGCAGCTTTCCCTGGGAGAGCGCGGCGGCGTCTTTGGGGATGTGGCCGTGATCGAAGACGCGGCAGATCCCTGGGTGATGGAGCCCGGCGACGGCCTGGACCTCGCGCTCGAAGCCCTCGATAAAGTGTGCCTTCTCTGCATGTTCCCCGGAGATGACCTTGATGGCCACGGGGACGTGCTGCTCGCTGTGGACCCCTCGCCACACCTCTCCCATGCCACCCGCGCCGAGAGGTTCGAGCAGTGAGAACGCACCGAGTTCGATTCGAGTCATGGAACTTCCCGCAGGTTCAGTCGGAGGTGACGCCGCTCAACAGAATCAACGCCTCGCATACGGCCGTGATCTTTTCGGCCTGGCGCAAGGATTTGCGCTCGGGGCGCGTGAGCTCTTGCTCACGTGCTTTTTTCTCCAGTGCACTCTTTGAGGCGTAGAGCGTGTCTGCCAGCGTCTCGAGCAGTGGCTCGAAGTGCTCGTGGACGCCGCCATGGTTTCCCGTGGCGTCATGGAGGCCATCGATGATGCGGTCGCGTTCACTGTCCAGGGTGGCCAGGGTTTGGTTTATACGTGTGGGAAGGTCTTGCTCGCTCATGCTCTCGTGCTCCGATGATTCTAGGTCGTCCAGGGAGTTTAGGCTCGCCAGGGTAAAACGCAAGCGCGCTACCTCTCCACACCGCTTCTCAAGGCGCGAAGGTATCGCTATGTTGGGTGTGCAGGCTTTTGTTTGAGAGGGAAAGATGACCGATGTGCTCGAAGAGTTGAAGGCGCAGTTCGATGCGTTGACCACCGAAGAGATCTTGCCACCGATGCTTCCCCCGGATGTGATCGTGAGCGAGGCCAACGCGCTCCTCGACATGCTCGAAGAGGACGCCTCGTTGCGCGAGCCGCTCCAGGATCTGGGCATCGATGACGCGTGGTTGGCGACCGCCAGGAAAGCGGCCAAGGCCGCTGACCTGGCTCAGGAGCGGTGGGTAAAGGCTTCGGCAAACCGCGCGATCTCCGACTGGACCGAGCTCGAGCACCAGGCCGAGCACTGCCGCGCCGAGATGATCGCCGCTGTGCGTTATCACTTTCGCCGCGATCGTCACATGCTCGAAGAACTCCACGAGATCCATGAAGGGGAGGGGGCCGCGGACCTGATCCTCGATCTCGACACCCTCGCCAGGTTCGTCCACAACCGCCGCAAGGTCTTCCGCAATGACCCGCGCTTTGACGCCGAGGAGCGCGCTCAACAAGCAAGAGAGCTCGCCAGAGAGCTTCGTCATATGATGTATGACTTGCCCGACGAGCTCGAGCGCGACCGCGTGAGAAGTACCCGCAACCGCGCATTCTCACTGCTTCGAAAGCACATCTTCGAAATCCGCGCTGCTGGCCAGTACCGCTTCTGGGAGGACGAAGAGCGCGCCAAGGTCTTTTTGAGCAAGTGGCGCGGCGAGCACGTCATTATTTGATCTTTGCTCCCCGCGGGGCGCGCGCCGCGGGGCGCGCCCCGCGGCGAAACAAAAAATTCCAAAAAACCGCGCTGTCTTCAGAAGTGCTTAAGAATGTGTGCGTCCTTTCGAGTGTGAGACACCCGAATGGAGGCAGACATGACCACGACATTTATCGCACCGACAGCCGATGAGGTTCGCAGCAACCTCGTTACCCCCAACCGCCGCGCTCTCAAGATCGTGGGTGTTTTGGGGCTCCTGACCGTTCTCGCGGCGGGAGGATACATGTTCACGCACGAGGAAGAGGCCAGGGTTAGCTACCGCACCGAGGCGGTCACTCGCGGTGATATCGTCACCAAGGCGATCGCGACTGGCAACCTCGACCCGACCCGCTCGGTCCCCGTGGGCGCCGAGGTCTCTGGTAAGATCTCCGAGGTTCTTGTCGAGACCAATGACGTGGTCAAGGCGGGCGATGTGCTCGCCCGGTTCGACCCGAGGACGCTCGAGAGCCAGATCGAGATCGCCAGGGCAAAGCTCTCCTCCTCGCAAGCTTCCACCCGAGGATCGAAGGCCAACTGGGACGCCGCCGTGCAGGAGCGCGAGCGCATCCAGTTGCTCGTCGAGCGCGGCGTCGTCGCGCGCGCCTAGCTCGACGCCGCGCTCGCCAGCGAGCGTAAGGCAAAGGCTGACCTCGATCGCGCTCACGCCGACGCCAAACAGAGCAAGGCCAACGTCGACGAGGTTCAGACCCAGCTCGAGACCGCCGTGATCATCTCGCCGATCGATGGCGTCGTGATGAGCCAGCTGGTCGAACCGGGCCAGACCGTCGCGTCCTCGCTGCAATCTCCCGAGCTGTTCGTGCTGGCCGAAGACCTCTCCAAGATGAAGCTCACCATCTGGATCGACGAGGCCGATGTCGGCCTCGTCAAGCCGGGTCAAAAGGCAACCTTCGAGGTCGCCGCGTGGCCTGACAAGACCTTCGATGCCACCCTCACAAAGCTCGCGCTCTCGCCGACCAACACCGACAACGTCGTGACCTACGCCGCCGAACTCTCGGTCGATAACGCGCAAGGGTTGCTTCGCCCAGGTATGACCGCCAGCGCCACGGTGATCACCGAGCAGCGCGAGGATGTCTTGCGCGTCCCCAACGCCGCGCTTCGTTTCAAGCCCACGCAGCAAGAGAGCGCGATGGATGCTGCCGCGCCATCGTTCCTGACCGGGCCCCCACGTGGCGGGCGAGGACGCCGTAGCAACGCGAAAGCCTCGAGCGCTCCAGGTGGACGCGGCGTGGTGTATGTGATGCGCGGTCAGGAACTCGTTCAGGTCGCTATCCGCACCGGTCGCTCCGATGGCTCCTACACCGAGGTCCTCTCGGGAGAGATCCAGGAAGGAGATGTCATCGTGATCGGCAACGCGCCGCTCTCGACCGAAGGGCAAGCGCGCGCAGGTCAGACGAGCCAGGGAAGCGCCAGAGGCGCCGCTGATGCGCCAGAGAAGGGCGCCGCTTCGGAGCAAGGCTCCAGCAAGGGTGGCCGCGAGGGGAGGGCAAACCAATGAGCGATGTCATCCTCTCACTCGATCACATCACCAAGATCTATGGCTCGGGAGAGCTGCAAGTCACCGCGCTCGATGATGTCGAGTTCGCTGTCACCGCAGGTGAATTCGTCGCGGTGATGGGGCCTTCTGGCTCCGGGAAGTCGACCTGCATGAACATCATCGGCTGCCTCGATGTGCCGACGCTCGGCGCCTACCGCTTCTGCGGCGTGAACACCGCAGAGCTCTCAGTCGACGAGCTCGCCATGCTGCGCAGGCGCTACCTCGGGTTCATCTTCCAGAGCTTTAACCTGATCCCGCGCACCTCGGCTGTCGAGAACGTCGAGCTCCCCTTGATTTACATGGGGGTCGGCAAGCGCGAGCGTCGCGAGCGCGCCATGCAGGCGCTCCGTTCGGTCGGCCTCGGAGAGCGCGCCGGGCACACGCCCAACGAGCTCTCGGGCGGTCAACAACAGCGCGTCGCCATCGCCAGAGCGCTCGTCACCAGGCCCACGCTGCTCGTCGCCGATGAACCCACAGGGAACCTCGACACCGCGACCACCGAAGAGGTCATCGAGCTGATGAAATCACTCAATGCCTCCGGGCTGACGGTCGTGATGGTGACGCACGAACCCGAGGTCGCCCAACACGCGAAGCGCGTCGTTTACTTTGTCGACGGTCGCATCGCCGCAGACGGTACGCCCGAGGAGGTCCTCTCATGAAGACGCTCGATATGCTCAAGATGGCCATCAGCGCCATCGCAAGGAACAAGGCAAGGTCCGTGCTCACCACGCTCGGCATCATCATCGGCGTCGCCAGCGTCATCGCCATGGTGCACCTCGGCCAGGCCGCCACGGTCAGCGTCACCGAGAGGATCTCGAGCATGGGCTCGAACCTCCTGATTCTTCAACCTGGCACTGGAGAGCGCGGCCCCGGCGGCAAGCGCTCGAGCGGCAGGGCGTTCCAGACGCGCGACTACATCGCGCTCGAGACGCAATTGCTCGACGCCGTTGTCGCACCCGTTGCCTCGTCGACGCAGACGCTCGTCTGGTCAGGCACGAACTACCCTGGCTCCGTCATCGGCACCACCGAGACTTACTTCGACGTGCGCAACTGGGAGGTCACCTCCGGGCGCGCCATCGAGAGCGATGACGTGGTCGAGTCGAACACCGTCTGTGCCGTCGGCGCGACCGTCGCCAAGGAGGTCTTCTCGGGCGCCGATCCTGTCGGTGAGTTGCTCCGCGTGGGCCGCACATCATGTCGAGTGATTGGCGTGATGGCGACCAAGGGCGCATCCTTTGGCGAGGATCTCGACGCCTCGATCGTGATGCCTATCTCGGTCGTGCAGCAGCGATTCCTGGGCTCTCAGGACGTGCGCCAGATCTACATCTCGGCGCACGACAAGAGCGCGCTCCCTTCTGTAACTGCCGAAGTGAACGCCCTGATGCGCGAGCGTCGTGGCATCCAGCGCGGCGCTCAGGATGACTTCAACATCCGCGACATGCAGGAGATCGCAGAGACCCTCGAGGGCACGACCCGCACGCTCACCATGCTGCTCGGCGCCATCGCCGCAGTCAGTCTGCTCGTGGGCGGCATCGGCATCATGAACATCATGCTCGTCTCGGTCAGCGAGCGCACCCGTGAGATCGGCGTCAGGTTGGCCATCGGCGCGCTCGTGCGCGATGTGCTGGCGCAGTTTCTGGCCGAGGCGATCGCGCTCTCCATGTTCGGCGGTCTCGTCGGCGTCGTGCTCGGTGTGGGCGCGACCTGGCTGACCACCACAAAGATGAACCTCCCGTTTGTCCTCACCCCCGAGGTGATGCTCGTCGGGTTCGGCTTCTCCGTCCTTATTGGCGTCGTCTTCGGTTACGTCCCCGCGAGAAAAGCGGCCAACCTCAACCCTATCGAGGCGCTCCGTTATGAATAATACATTCAACACCCTGTTTTCGGCGGCATCGATCGCCATCGTCATCGGCATCTCTGCTCCCGCTGCGGCTCAGACGGTGCTCACTCCCGAGGTTGCGGTCAACGCCGCGCTCTCCAAAAACCCCGACCTCGTCGTCAACAAGCGCCAGGTCGAGCAGGCAGACCTGGGCGTGATGGCCGAAGAAAACCGCTACGTCCCGACCTGGGTCACAGAAGCTGGCTATCGCTTTGGCAGCACGCCGCAGCTCTCCGCCAGCGGCACGCGCCAGATCTCGACGAACTCGCTTAGCTTCACCTCCGGGCTCTCCTACGTGTTGCCCGTGGGGACGCAACTCTCGGCTTCGGTCGACTTCGGTCGCACGGTCAGGGACTCGGTCGTGCTCGGAGACCTCGGCGCAGCATACGACGCATCGTTTGGCTTCGAGGTTCGCCAACCTCTTCTTCGAGGCTTTGGCGCAGACATCGGACAGGCACAACGCGATATCGCTCGAAATGACGCCGAGGGCGCGAGGATCGCACAGGATGCCGCCGTGCTCGAACTCACCACGCAGGTCTTGCAAGCCTACTGGGCGCTCTGGAGCGCGCAGCAGTCGCTGAAAATCCAGGAGCGCGCGCTCGAGATCGCGAAGCAGCAGCTCGTTGACGGCGAGGTTCGCCTGGAGGCTGGTGCGATCTCGCCAGCCGAGTTGACCTCGCTGCGTGCCGAGATCGCGAGCGCCACAGAAGCTGTCGTCGAAGCCCAGGCCACCATCGCGCAACGCTCCAACACGCTCGCTGCGCTCGTTGGCGCGGACCCGAGCCAACCGCTCGCTGTGGTCAACACCCCGCCCACCTCGAGCGTCGCGCTCGGGTTTGACGAGTCCTTCTCGCTCGCTTCGCAGAACTCCCCATCGCTGCGCCAGTTGCAGCTCGAGCTCGACAGCCTCGGCGTGCGCGCAGAGGTCGCCGACAACAACGCGTTGCCAAACCTCGAGCTGGTGGGTTCTGCGCAAACGGTGGGGCTTGGTTACAGCGCCACAGACGCGCTCACCGACATCGGCAGCTCTCAGATCTACTATGGAGGTGTGCGCCTCGAGCTCCCCTTGCAGAACAAGGCGCGCACGGCGGAAGCCGATCAGGCAACCTCGGCGATCGAGGTCGCCAAGGCAAGGTATGCTGCGGCTCAGCGAGACCTTCGCGCCGAGGTTGCCAGCGTGACGACGGCCATCGAGACCGCCACGAAGCGCCTCGAACTCGCAAAGCAAAGCGTCGAGCTGGCGAGAGAGAGCGTCGAGGCTCAGTCCGCGCGCTTTGACGCCGGGCGCGCCACCTCGTTCGATGTGGTCAACGCCATCCAGGCGCTGCGCGAGGCAGAGTTTCGCGCGGTCACCCTCGAGGTCGAGATCGTCCAACAAAAGCTCGCGCTCGAGCAGCTCGTGCGCGGCGTCGCCTCGGCTCCCCCTGCGTCATGAATCACTTACTCATGGCGTCTCGAAGCCCATCGCCCAACAGGTTAAACCCGAGGATGGTGATAAAGATCGCCAGCGATGGGAACAGGATCAGGTGCGGATAAAACGTCATCGCGCTCCAGCCATGCGAAGCGAGCACGCCCCAGGACGAGGCGGGCGGCTGCAACCCGAGCCCGATAAAGCTCAGCGTGGATTCTGCCAGAATCACCGCAGGGATGCGGAACGTCAGCGTCACGATCACGGGGCCGACTGTGTGTGGCAACACATGCCGCACGAGAATCATGCTCCCCGGATACCCCATCGCTCTGGCTGCCTCCACGAAAGGGCGCTGCTTGATCGAGAGCACCTCGCCGCGTACCACCCTCGCCACCGTCACCCAGGAAACCAGCGAGAGGCTCAGGGTGATGCCAAAGACACCTTGCCCGACGAGCACGCTGATGATGATGATCAGAAGCAAGTCCGGGAACGAGTAGAGCACATCCACGATCCTCATCAGGATGTTGTCGATCCTCCCTCCAAGCCAACCCGAGACCGCGCCGAGCGCGGTCCCGAGCGCCACCGCGATCACGCTCGTCAACAGCGCGACCACCATGCTCACCCGCGCGCCGAACAGCACGCGGCTAAACAAATCTCGCCCCAACTGGTCCGTCCCGAACGGGTGCGCCACGCTCGGCCCCTGGAGCAGCGCGCCAGGATCTTGAATCCCCTCGCCATAGGGAGCGATCAGCGGCGCGAGCAGCGCCAGGAGCGCTGCCCCCGCCACGATAAACATCCCGGTCATCGCGAACCTGTCGCGGCGCAACCTGTACCAGACGCGTCCCCAAAAGGTCGTCGGGAGCGTCGGTTCTGCCGGAGTCGTGTCTCTCACTGCGGTCGTCATATCACTCCTCCACCCTCGGATCTGCCACCGCGTAGAGGACATCCACCACGATGTTTGCCAACACGATCAACGCCGCATAAACCAACGTCACCCCCATCACCGTCGGGTAATCCCTGTCGATCACGGCGGTGATGAAGTAGCGCCCCATGCCCGGGATCGCGAAGACTTGCTCGACGATAAAAGAGCCCGTCACCAGCGTCGCCAGCAGCGGCCCTGACACGGTAATCAATGGCCCCAACGCGTTCGCCAACGCGTGCTTTATCAGGACACGTCGCTCGCTCAGTCCCTTGGCGCGCGCGGTGCGAATGTACTCCTCGTCCATCGCGTCCAGCACACCCGAGCGCGTCAACCTCGCCACATACGTCGCAGGTCCCAACGCCAGCGTAAGCGCGGGCAAGATCACATAAGCAGGCCCCTCCCACAGCGCTGGCGGTAGCAACCTCATCCAGAGCGAGAAGATCAAGATCAGGAAGGCACCCAGCACGAAGTTTGGCATCGAGAACCCGAGCGTCGCGACCACCATCGTGCCCGCGTCGATCCAGGTCCCTCGAAAGCGCGCCGCGATGACACCGAGCAGCACGCCGATACCATAAGTCAGAAAGAAGGCGACCGCGCCGAGCTTCAAGCTCACCGGGAAGGTCGCGCGCAGGATGTCGTTGACGTTGACCTCGGTGTACTTCATCGAGACCCCGAGATCCCCGCTTAACAACTGCCCCAGATAAGCAAACAACTGCGTGTCGGCTGCGCCTGCTGGCGAGGTCGTAATGCGAATCGGCCCTGCGCTGATGACGCTATACTCCTTCTCGAAGGCAGCCAGCTCCTTGCCTCGCGGAGTGTCCGCAGGTTCGGTCGTATAAACGGGGAGGATCGGGCGGTCGAGTTTGTACTGTGCCCGGAGCCCCTTCATGATCGTTGGCGGCAATGGCTTTTCGCGATCGAACGGCCCGCCCGGCGCGAACCGGAGCACCGTGAACGAGACCACCACCACCGCGAGCAGCACGGGGATTCCCCAGAGCAACCTGCGCGCGATGAAGGCGAGCGATATTCGGTCGAGGAGCCTGCGCATCTTCGTGGTGCTCATCGCGATGCCTCCTCACTCTTCCAGTACACTGGCCCCAAAAACAGGTCGCCCATCGCGTTGAACTCGAGCCCGCCGAGGTTCGGGTCGCGCAAGTGATTCTGCGCGTTCACGTACAGCGGCGCCATGGCGACCTCTTCCTCGAGCAGCACGCGCTGCGCCTCGTCATAGAGGTTCTTGCGCTGACCTCGATCGTCAGTCTGCACGGCCCTGTCGACGCGCTGATCAAAGCCCTCGCTCTTGATGCCGAGCGAGTTGTTCCCCGAGTTCGACTTGAACAACCCCATAAAGTTCTCGGGGTCTGGAAAGTCCGCGACCCAGCGCGCCAGGTGCATCGGTGGCGGTGATTCGCCGTCGATCTCCTGGAAGAAGACCTTCTGCTCGCGCACCTCGATGCGGATCGTGATGCCCAGCTCGCGTTTCCATTGCTGCTGTAAGTTCTCCGCGATCAACCTCCAGTCATCGCCCGCGCGGTACAGCAGGAGCACCTCGGGGAAGCCCTCGCCCTTGGGGTAACCAGCCTGCGCCAACAGGGCGCGCGCCTTCTCGGGATCATGCGCCAGTCCTACATCTTCTGCGTGGCCAAACATGCCTGGAGGGAGCCAGGTGCGCGTGCCGATTTCGCCCCCTTTCAGGACCGAGGGCAGCTCGTCCCGATCGATCGCCATCGCGAGCGCCTTGCGCACCGCCGCGTTGTCCATCGGTGGTTTGTCGATGCGATAACCGACGTAGCGCACCTCGAGCTTTGGCCCGTTGTAATAGGTGGGCTGTGATTTCATCTGCGGGATCGCCAGCGGGAGCATGTCGAGCACGAGATCCATTCTGCCTGCGACAAACAGGTTGAGCGCGGTCGACTTCTCCGCGATTTGATACAACTCCACCCGCTTCATCCTCACCTCGCCGAGGCCATAATGAGGATTCGGCTCGAGGACCATCCGGTAATCCTGCAAATACTCCACCGGTCTAAACGGGCCAGAGACGGCGACCTTGTCAGGATCGGTCCAGCGATCTCCGTGCTGTTTGATGAGATCCTCGCGCACCGGGTAGGTCACCATAAAGCTCGCGATGTGCGGGAAGTAAGGCGCCGGGCGGTTGAGTTTGACGTGTAGTGTGCGCTCGTCGATCGCATTGACACCCACATTATCGCGGGTGCCTTTCTCGCTGTTGTAGGCTTCGGCGCCCTCGATATCATAGAGGAAGTAGGCATACTCGGCGCGTGTGCCAGGATCGAGCAAGCGCTTCCACGAGTACTCGAAGTCACCCGCCACGATCGGCTCGCCGTCACTCCACTTCATGCCTGGTTTGAGCGTGAAGGTGATCTCGGTGTAGCTCGGGTTGAACTTCCAGGATTCGGCCAGCGCGGGCTGGATCGTGAGGTTCCTGTCATGGCGCGTGAGCCCCTCGTGGAGCTGCGTGAGGACCTGTCCGCTGATCGCGTCGTAGGCTTTGTTCGGATCGAACGTCGTCGGCTGCCCTGGTAGCGCGACGCGTAGGGTCGCCTGCTTCGAGGCGTCTCGCTCGCATCCTGTGGTCATGATAAACAGGAGCAACCCACACGAGCTCGCGATGAGCAGTACGAGCGCGCGCGCCAGGATGGCGCGAGGAGGATCGATGAAGGACATATCGACTCGCTTGGCACAGGACATGGAGCGGAGGCAAAAGCGAAAGCCTCTCAGAGATGCCCCAGAGGGCACCTCGCTGGCAAGGATCGCGCGCGTCGCGCTGATGATTTCGGTCGCGTCGATCGCTTTGTTTTGGGTCGCCTGCGGTGCGCGTCAGGTCAACGCCCCGGTGCAATGGATCGATGATCCTGGTTACGTCGATTATCCCTACCCGATCGATGGCGAGTCGAGGAAAGCGTCCTCGCGAGGCAAGCTCGATTGCCCCGTCGTCCAGCTCGTCGAATACGACGGGGATGTGGTGCCCTACCATCGCACTGTCAAGGTCAACCCCTTCTTCCGCGAGCGCCTCCAGCGCTTCGAGGAGGTCGTCTACGCGGTCTCGATGGATGTGTATGGCAGGCCACCGAGCGCGATCCGCCACTTTGGCACCTACAACTGCCGCAGAGTGCGGGGGAAGGCCAAGTTAAGCGAGCACGCCTTTGGCAACGCCATCGATGTCGCTGGTTTTGACTTTGCTCCTCACCCCAGGGGACGAGGGCCTGTGCCGGGTGAGTTTCGCATCATCCTCGAGGAGCACTGGGGGAAGCGCACGGGGGATGCGAAACATCACGCGAGGTTTTTGCACGAGCTGTCGGTGGAGCTCTCGAAGCGGCCTGACATCTTTCGCGGGATGCTGGGACCAGGCGCGCCAGGGCACGCCGATCACTTCCACTTCGACGTCGGGCCATACCGCTACATCGACATCGGCGGGCTGTGAGGAAGAGGATTGCGAAGCGCGCGGCCAGTGTGCACACTGGCCGCGCACTTTCTTAAAGCTGTCCTGCGATCGATAGAGGCGTGAGCCTCATCGATTTCTCACTCTCTTTGCCCAGGGATAGGAGAACCGTGGCCGAGCATGCCGTCGTCAGCCAACTCATCGAGGAGTTACGGGCGCAGGGGCGCGTGGTGGCTAGCGACGAGCAGTTCGCGCTCGACCGCGCGCACGCGCGCGAGAAGATGCAGCGGTTTCGCCTCGAAGATCCTCGCCACTATATCCTCGAGTGGGTGCAGGCAGCGCATTTGCTCGGCGCGACGCGCTTGCTCATCCATTATAACGCGCGCGTCTTCTCCTTGCGGTTTGATGGCGAGCAGCTCGACGCGATGGATCTCACCGAGCTCTATGCGGCGGCGTTCGCGCCGCGCACGACGCGGCGAGAGCGCGCGCTTCGGTACCTGGCGCTTGGCATCGGCGCGTCTCAGGGGCTCGACCCGAGCGTCATCTCGATCGAGAGCGCGTCGGCGCGTCGCGGCGGCGCGAAGCTCTCGATCCGGCGAGGTCGCGAGGACACCGTCACGACCTACGAGGACGCGACGTTTAACGGGACGCGCATCGAGCTCGTCGAGCGTATGCAGGTCTCGCACGTCCTCAAGTTCTTCCAGAAGCACGCCGAGGAGACTTATGAATCGGGCCTGTTGCAGACGCGCTGCTTCTTTGCCGAGATGCCGATCACGCTCAATGGCGAGCGAATAAGCCAGGGGGCTGATCCTGGCAGTGATTTTCCCATCCGGCTGGTTATCGACGAACCGCACGAGAAGGGGATGATCGGGCTGAGTACGAAGCGTGGCGAGTCCAAGGTTTCGATCCTCCAGCATGGCGTGTTGGTGGCCGAGCACAACCTCGAGACGCCATATTACTCGGTGCGGGTGATCGTGGATTCGGACAGGCTCACGCGCAACCTGACCTCGAGCGCGTTTGTCGAGGATGAGATATGGAGTGAGTTTCAGGACGAGATCATCACCCAACAGATCCACAGAGCGTTGCGCCGCCTGATCGAGCCCTTGATGGAGGACGAGTATCTGCGCACAGCCGAGGAGGTCGACACGGGCTTGCTCGAGTGGATGCCTTACCTGGAAGCGGTGACCTTCCCCTGGTTGGCGGACGTAGCGCGCGAGGTTTACAAGAGCTGTGGGGATATGCGCGCGAGGGGAAGGGTTTTGCCTGCGCACACGCGCGAGCTGGCGCTTTTGTTCGAGCGTTTCCCGATGTGGCCCGCAGGAGACATGGTCGAGGGCCTGGAGCCCTGGCAGACAGCGATGGTCTCGTTGCGCACGCTCGGCGTGGGGCTCGAGCAGCCAGGCGCGCTGATGTATACCCACGATCGCATTCGTCAGATTCGCTTCGACAAGATGAGGGGGCAGGTCTTGTGGCACCGGCCCTACGATCGCCACAGGCCGCTCGACATCCTCGAGCGCTACTTGCAGGCGCGCGGCGAGGATGTGACGCAGGCGATGCAAGACAAGTGGCGGCGCGCGCGCAACATTCTTATCTGGCGAAAGCGCGGGTTTTTTTCAGGGTTCGACACCACGCGCTATCCGGTCTCGGTCAGTCGCCGCCTGATTCCCCCCGAGGATGATCGCGTGCCTGTAAAGGAGCGCATCGAGGATACGCGCCCTTCGATCCAGATCGCCCTGTTCGATGGGAGTAAGAACTCGGATTGGGACATCGTCAAGGAAGGCCGCTTGTTGCGCGCGCATCGCATGGATGATGCGCCGCTGAACAACCTGCGCATCATCTGGAAGGGGGATTTTGCCACCAACGCGGTCTTCGATGATATCGAGCGTGACGCCCATGGCGTGATGCTCGCGCTGGAGACCTGTGAGTTGGTCGGCGAGCTGGTGGTGGAGTACGCCAACGCGGTGCATAAGCGTGACTATCGTTGCAATCAGGCGTTCTTGCTCGACTTTCTCGATGCCCAGCTCGAGGGGCGACTTGTTCGAGGATTGCTGCGTTCGATGGGATACTGGCGCGAGGAATTCGCGCCGATCATCGAGGCGTGGTTCCTGGAAAAGTCGCGCTCGATCAAAAGCTTCCAGTGGTTGACCGCGCTCGCGGACAGGCAAGCAAGAGAGGAGGTCGAGCTCGAGTATGTGGCGAGCTTGCTCGAGGATCTTGCGAAGCTCCCACTCTTTGAAGGGCTCGATGGAGATCTCGTGAGCCTTGCCTCGATCCTGGAGGATGTAGCGAAGGTCGGACGGCTCGCCATCATCCCGCACGAGGGGGCGTTCGAGGCGCGACGACATGGGCGTTCGGTGAAGCTCGAGCGGCTCGTGATCATGACCACGCCGCAAACCGAGAGGATTCTGCGCGCGTTGCTCTCCTCGCGAAAGCTCCAGGTGTTTGACTACGAGCTCGCGATGCTCGCTGGCAAGGATCGCTTCCTGCGAAAGCCGATGGAGGAGGTCGCCATCACCGAGCCCTCATTGCACGTGATCGAGCTCTCCGGGGATCACTTCCACGGCGTGCTCGGGCTGCTGCCTCATGTGACTCCACCTCCAGGTCGGGTGCGTTTGAAGCTGCTGCACTTGCAACGTCCCTTGCTCGAGCTCGAGCGGCTCGTGCCGCTCGGGCAGTTTCTGGCTGTGGTCGACGCGGACGCGATCCAGCCAACCAGCGATTGGAAGGGAGCGCGCGAGGATGGCGTCTTCGATGACCTCGTGTCGCGCGTCGAGCGCGCGACACGCGAGGCGCTGCACAGTTGGCTCGACCAACTCGCGAGCACGCCGCAGCGGCTGCTCGAGCAGCCGCTCGAGTGGTTGCTCTGTATGCGTCTGGTCAAGTCGTTCCTCTCGGAAGAGGTCGTCGACGCGACCCGTCAAAACCGCGAGGCTCGCCGCGCTCGCGAAGCCGCCGTCTTCAAGGTCGCGTCAGGGGAGTGGGTCTCCTTCGAGCAGTTCTCCAACAGGGTTCGCACCAGCGAGGATCTCTTCTTCTGCGTGCACCCTGTCCCGAACGATCTCCAGGAGTTGCTCGTCGAGCACAACATCCTGGCGTCCGAGGTGCTCGTGGTCCCCGAGAACATCGCCAGGGTAGGGGAGTGGCTCGGGCAGTTGTTCCCCGGCAAGCACAGGATCATCGAAGCGCGCGATGTCGGCGCGTTGCGCGCGCGGCTCGAGGCCGCGCGCGCTGCGTTCCTCGCGCGCCCGCTCCAGGATCTGGAGTTGGATGAAGTTCCGCTGCGAAAGCGTCGCGTCGCCGACGAGCGTATGCGCGGTGTCGTCGGGTTGATGCTCGACAGGTCCTCGCACCTCGCCACAGGTCGCGCCAGGCTCACCCTCCTCAATGAGTCGAGGCATGTGGCCACCCTCGAGGTCAACCTCCCGCTCGGCAAGGCCGAGGCGCGCTTTGATGTGGATGATCTGATCGATTGGGAGCGCTCGGACGGGGTCAGCGTGCACGTGCGCCACGAGCTGGAGCGACGCGCCGAGCGCGTCGCTCTCGAGCTCTTGCATGAACTCATCGAAGAGGTCACGCAAGAGCCCGGCGAGGTAAGCGCCGAGGTGCGCGATATGCTGCGCGCCTATCTCTGGAGGTTGAGAAAGGACCCTCCTCGCGCGCTCGGTGCCGTGCGCGAGGCGTTGGGGCAAGCGCCCTTGTACCAGCGCGCGGATGCGTACTGGTTGAACGAAGAGCAGGTCGTGTTCGCCGCCGAGGGAGAGAGCGGGAGCTTGCACGCCATTTTTCTTGGCGAACAGGATCTGCTCCCGCTCTCTCCCGAGGACGCCCGCATGCGGTCAGGGGCGCCGATCGCGTTCTCCTCATTCCACGAGCGAGACCTGTTCGCGAGCACCTTCCCCGAGATCGACCTCCTGGGGAGCGTGCCGGAGCGTTCCTTCGAGGATGCCAGTGAAGAGGATGAGGGCGAGAACGAGGTGCCCGAAGACATCAGTGGTGAGGAGCACGGCGCGCCAGCGAAGATCGCGCGCGTCGGAGAGATCACCGCGCAGCTTCGCTCGTTGCTTGTTGGCATGTGCGGTGAGGAGCACGCGTGGCTCGAGACGACCCTGGTGCACGGTTTGAGCGTCGAGGCGCTCGCCTCGCGTCATCTGGTCGCGAGCGCTTCGAGTGACCTGGTGTTGGTCGACGCCGAGCACCTGGCCACCACGTATGCGCTCGAGCAGGGGGATGATCCTGTGGCGTTGGCGATGCTGACCTCCTGTGTGTACTCCGCGATCAACCTCTTCTGGGAAGAGGTCACCGATCGCGACGAGGTCGAGGCTCAGGTTTGGCTGTGTGGCGCGCTGCTCGACGAGCTCGCGCGCCCTGGTGGGAGGTAAAAGGTTATGGGGCAGCTCGATGATTTGCTCGGTGAACTCGCCAGCCAGGGGACGCGCGCCGCGAGCGGTAGCTTTGGCATCGACGCCGAGCGCGCGCGCGAGAAGATGCAGAAGTTCCAGCTCGCCAACCCTTACGCGTATGTGCTCGAGCTGGTGCAGGCGGCCCATTTGCTGGGCGCGAGCAAGATCGATATCGAGGTCGACGCGGACGAGATGTGGATGTCCTTCGATGGTGATTCACTCACGCCCAGGGAGCTTGGCGAGATTTACTCGGCGGCGATGGGCTCTCGCGAGAGCGCGCGAGCGCGCGCCAGCTGGCATATCGCCATCGCGTTTAACGCGGTCGCACGCCTCGACCCGAAGATCATTCAGATCACCGCCGTCGATGCGAGAAGGCAAGCCGCGAGGCTCGACTTCACCAGCGAGAAGGACTTCGAGGTCGTCGAGCTCACAGAAGATCACGACCTCGAGGCTGGCCACACCCGCGTTTACGTCCGCGAGCAAGCTCGCCTCGAGCACCTCGAGGAGTTCTTCACCAAGTTCTATGGCGTCTTGCCCGAGCTTTCGATCCTCTCGAAACACTGTGGTTTTGCCGAGCTCCCGATTCGCGTCAACGGTGAGGTGATTTCCAGCGGGTTGCAACCTCCCGAGTGGCTCGAGCGCTACCACACCTTCGAGCGCGATGGCGTGCGCGGATTGATAGGGGCGTTCTCGAAAGGAAAGACCGCAGAGCTCGAGATCTTCCAGCACGGTGTCCTGATCCGAAAGATGCAGCGGAACGAGCTCGTCGCGCCGTTCTTCTGCCGCGTCGAGGCCAATGACTTGAACCGCGACCTTTCGCTGAGTGCGTTTGTCGAGGACGAGCGCTGGCAGCATTTGTTCTTCGACGTGTTGGCCTACGAGCTGCGCTGGGCGCTCTTGCAAGAACTTCGCGCGAGGGACAAGGGGACGCAGGTCGTGTGGCCGCAGTGGACCGAGGAGTTGGCGCGCGCCTTGTTCAAGGAGCGCGCCGAGCTTGGCGGGAGTAACCCGATCGGCTCCGTCGAGCTCGAGATCTTGAAGGAGCTAAAGCATGCGCCTGTCTGGCGTTGCTCGCACAGACCCGCGGTCATGGAGTTTGAACGAGAGAAGTATGTCTCGATTATCGAGATAAGGCGCGCGCTGGAGGGGTCGAAGGTGCTGCATGCGAGCAGCGATATCGGGCTGTTTTGGCCCGGAAAGCTAAACCTCGTCGACTCGGAAGATGCACGCGCCGTCGCGCGATTTATGGGCCTCGAGTACAAGAGCAAGTGAATGATTTTTATTAACCTTCGAGGGGAAGGCCAATGACACAAACGACTTCGGGAGTGGATACCGCGACCGTGCTCCAGGATCTGGTCAACCAGTTCTCGGACCCGATGTCCTTCTTACGCGAGCTCATCCAGAACTCGATCGATGCTGGCAGCGGCGAGATCGATGTTCGCGTCGAGTTCGCCGCTGACAAGGGGGGCGGAGAGAAAGGGTTGATGACTGTCTTTGTCGATGATTTTGGCGAGGGGATGTCGCGTGACATCATCGAGACCAAGCTCACGCGCCTGTTCAGCTCTGGCAAGGACGATGACTACACAAAGATCGGTCGCTTTGGCATCGGCTTTGTCTCTATTTTTGCCATCGAGCCCCAGGCGGTGTGTGTTGATACAGGCCGCGGTGGCGAGTACTGGCGCGTGCTCTTCAAGCAGGATCGCACCTTCGATTTGATCCGTATGGATCAGCCCGTCGAGGGGACGCAAATCCGCATCTTCAAGCAGATGACGCGTGCACAAGTCGACACCTTTCGACAGCGAACGCGCGAGGTCATCACCTACTGGTGCAAGCACGTGCATGTCCCGATTTATGTGGAGGGAGAGCAGGTCAACCAGGACTTCGACCTCGCGTCTGACTGCAAGATCGTCTTCGAGGAGGAAGGCACACGCGCGGTGATGGGCTTTGTCGACCAACCTCGGGCACCCTATGGGTTTTACAACCGTGGGTTGACCCTGAAAGAGGGCGAGGAGAGCGAGTGGCCGTATATCTCACTCAAGATCGATTCGCGCTATCTCGAGCACACGCTCACGCGCGACCAGGTCTTGAAGGATCGCCACTACCACAAGGCGCACCGCTTGCTCGAGACGATGGCCACCGAGCAGCTCCCCGAGCAGCTTTTAACGCAGCTCGAGCAGGCGGCGCGCGGTTCTCGGGTCATGACCGACGCGCAAGCGTCGTTGATGTGGCACCTCGTGCGTTGGATTCGCAGCAAGGGGGATTTCACGCAAAACCGCCGCGATCGTCGCGAGATCATCCCCACGCTCTACGCGCAACCTGTCTCGGTGCACGAATGCGCGCGACGCCATAAGAAGGGGGAGTTCCTCGTCACTCCGAGCCGCACGCACATCACAGACGCGCTCCAGCACAATCACCTGATCGTGGTCGCGCAGCCTTCGACGGTCAATGACCCGATCTGGGCGCTGCTCTCGCAATGCCTCGAGTCTCGCCCCATGCTCGTGGACGATGTCTGGGTTTTGCCGCGGTCGAGCATGCAAGACCGCGCTCCAGGCGCGGACGCGCTCAAGCAGAAGCTCGCGAGCTTGCTCGCCGCCCTGGGCGGCGCTTGCGAGCAGATCGTGCTGATGGACTTTGACTACCTCGAGTCGGGGCGCTCACCGATCCGGGGCATGCTCGGGTTGTGCGCCAACTCTGTGGAGCAGCCGCTACCGAGGAAGGACCTCGCGCCGATGCGCCGAGAGAGCCTCGTCAAGACTCGAGTCCTCGCGCTCAACGCCGCAGACGAGCGCATCACTAAGCTCCTCGCGCTGGCCACGCGCGAGCCCGAATGGGCCGCGTTCACGCTGTGCAAGATGCTCCTTCTGGAGGAGGGGCTGCGCGCTGAGGATGACGCCGCGCTCGTGACGCGCGCGATTTTGGAGCGCAAGGAGCGCCATCGCCTGGCAGGAGGTCGATCATGAACCAACTCGATGACATGCTCGCAGGGCTCTCTTCTGAAGGCGCGCTCGAGGCGCGCCGGGAGTTCCAGATCGATAGCGCCAAGGCGCGAGAGAAGTTGCAGAAGTTCCAGCTCGAGGACCCTCACTTCTATGTGCTCGAGTTGGTGCAGGCGGCTCATTTGCTCGGCGCGACCGAGATTCGCTTTGCCATCGACGCGGACGAAATGGAGCTCTATTTCGA
Organism: Myxococcota bacterium; assembly: GCA_036155555.1. Taxonomy (GTDB): domain Bacteria; phylum Myxococcota_A; class Bradymonadia; order Bradymonadales; family Bradymonadaceae; genus JAYZVO01. The sequence continues at coordinate 21,688 of JAYZVO010000077.1, read as the reverse complement.
TGGCGATATCCTCACGCGGCTCGAGCTCGAGGAGCTCTACTCGGCGGCGTTTGCCAGGTTGACCGATCGGCGCAAGCAAGCGATGCGACACCTGGCCATCGGATTTAACGCGGCGCAAGCCTTGCTCCCCTCGAGGATCGAGTTGCAGGTGGCATCCGATGCAGATGCTGACTCGCTCTTGCTCGTCTCGAGCCCTGACCAGGAGCGCGATGAGATCACCGAGGTCGCCGCTCCGGCGGGATTTAAAGGGACTCGCGTTTACCTGCGGGAGAGCTTTCGCACAGGCCACCTCATCGAGTTCTTCCATAACCTCAAGGGGACCCTCGCGGAGAAGACGGCGCTGCGCGAGCGCTGCCTGTACTCGCATATCCCTGTGTTCCTCGATGGCGAGCAGATCTCCAAAGGGCACGTGCTCCCCGATGATCTTCTCGGCGTGCATCCCTTCCGCACAGATCAGGAGCGCGGCGTGCTCGGGGTGTACTCGAACAAGAAAGCGAGCACGCTGATCATCTTGCAGAACGGCGTGCATGTGACGACGGTGCATGCTCCGAGTGGTCTGGCGAACACGGTCGCCGTGGTCGACTCCCAGCGCCTGAATAAGAACCTCTCGCAGAGCGCGTTCGTCGAGGACAAGCAATGGTCTTACTTGCTCGGGCAGGTACTGCGCCTCGCGATGCATGACGCGCTCGCGCGCTACTTCGAGAAGACCCAGGTGATCGATATGCGCGGGGTCATCGTGGCGAGCCCTCAAGCCTGGATCGTCGATGCGATCGAGGGGGTCGCCGCCGAGATCCAGCTCTACCGCGATCATGGCCGCGCGTTGCCGGAACAAACCGAGCGCCTCGTCTCACTGCTCGAGCGCTGGCAGTGCATCCCGCTCTCGCACGAGTTGGGCCGTGGTGGCGTGGTGTCGGATGACAACAAGATCTCGATCGGGCAGTTGCGCGAATTGCTCGGCGACCGGCGCACGATCACCTTCAGCCCCCTTGGCTACGGCGCGCTCGAGGTCGATGCGCTCTCGCCGGTCGTGTGCGGGAGCGCCGAGCGCCTCGGTTGGTTACGCCAGTGGTTGGGGTATCCGCTCAAGAACGTGACCATACAGCTCGACCAAATGAACCGGCGGAGTATCAATTACAAGCGGTGGCAGGCGCAGCCGAAGCGCTCCGGGTCGATGCTCTCGACGCGCTTTCGCATCAGAGTGCCCTTTGATTGCGGCGGAGGGATCGAAGGGGTGTGGGCGATCGATCCCAGCGAGTGGAATCAGGCGCGCATCACGAGGACTGCGGAAGGGCGCATGTTGTTCATCAAGGAGGGGCGCTTGCTCTCGAGGCGCGCGCTCGAGGGGATCTACTTCAAGGGCGTCAACCTCGTCTTTAGCGGTGAAATCGCCGAGAACGAGCTCTTTGACGGGCCGACAGAGGATGGTGTGATGTTCTCGCACTATCTCCGCGCGCTGGAGAAGTTTGTCGATGTCTTCGACAACCTCGCCACGTACTTCGGTGAGGTTGGCTTCACCGAGCATGGCTACAGCTACTTCCTGAACCTGATCAACACGCAGTTTGCTGGAGATCTGGCATCACTGCTCTTGAACCAGATGGGCGCGCCCGTGCGAGAGTTCCCGCAGGAGCTCGCGCAGTGGAAGATGAAGCAGCAGCAAAAGGGGAACTTCTGGGGGCTGATGCTGTCCTCGATGCCCGAGCGAGCCTCGCGCATCAAGGCGCTCGGCGCGATGGCTGATATCCCCTTCTTCGTGGACTTTGTTGGAGATCGTTGCTCGTTGCGCGAGATCGATGCCCAGATCGAGAAGCATGGCAAGATCGGGGTTTATGATGGCATGATCACGCCAACATTGAGAGCGGATTGGGAGGTCGCGAAGCTCGAGCAGCGGGTTTATCTCATCGGGCGAGGGCTCGAGAGCGCGGTTTTGAGCCAGATCGCGAGCGCGCGCTACTACCGTTATATGGGGCAAGTGATTCGACGCCACGCGCTGGCCAAGCGTTACCTCGAGCGCCCTGAGGTTTCGGTGCAACTTCCCGAGCACGTGCCCTTTGCGCGCACGAGGGAGTATGACGATGGTCAGAACAAGGGGGTCATCGGGCTCGAGTGGGCGGCTCCGTCCCCTGAGGTTTGGGACGGAGGAATCGACCCGTCCGAGGAGCCAAAGATCAAGGTCAAGCTCCTCTACAAGCAGCGGCTGTTGAAGGAGTTCGAGCTCAGCGCAGAGATGGGCCAGTTCCGTGCCGTCCTCGATGTCAGGTCTCTTCGTCCGAACGCATCGTGGGATGGGGTCATCGAGGACTCCCAGTGGATGTCACTCCGCAGAGATCTTTACGCCGCCGCCGCGGAGATGCTCGCTGAACATTGCAAGGATCTCATCTCCAGGCGTTCGGAACTCGACTCATACGCTTACCTCGAACTCTGGATTTACATCTGGCAGGCGCAAGTCGCGAAGTTTCCTGGAGGAAATCGCGAGTTCGGTTCGGTCCGCGAGCTGATCGTGTCGCGCCCTGTTTTCAGCGTCCATGGAGGGGCTCCGATCAGTTTGTTGGAGCTTTCGAGTTTGGTGCACAGGCGAAACGAGCTGTTCGTGGTCAGTCATGGGGGGGAGGTGCTCGATGCGCTCTTGCCAGATGGTCCACAGGTCAGAGTGCTCGTGATCCCGGCTCTCTTTGGTGAAGTGATCGAGGGGTGGCTCAAGGCATTGCTCGGCAGGGAGTACTTGCGCGTCATCGATGTGACGGACACGAGCGAGGCGCAGAAAACGCTCGAGGAAGCGCGCGCGCGCTATATGTCACGCGAGGTGCTCCCGCTCGTTGTCCCCGCGAGACCGATCGATGTGCTCTACGAGCACGAGATCACGGGCCATGACTCGATTCGCGGGCGCCTCGGGATGCTCTTTGATGGCGACCCCATGAAGAGTTATCCGGGCATCGCCATCGAGATCCTGGTGCAAGAACGCCGCGCGACGACGACCTCCATGGAGCTCTTTTTGGGGAGGTTTACCTCTCGCATCGAGAGCGACCGAGTCACGCTCGCGGGGAACTACGAGGACGTGAATCAGGACGTGTATTATCGAGAAGTCCTCACAGAGATGAGGCGCCTGGCGCACGAGTCACTGAGCGCGCACCTCAAGCAACGCATCGAAGAGGGGTTGATTCCATTCAAGGTCGAGCGCGATCTGTTCGAGTCTTATCTCGTGCGTGTGAGCCAGATGAAGGACCCGGGGAGTCATATCGAGCGTCACATCGTGACCTTGCTCAAGGAGCTGCCGCTCTTCGAGCTGCTCGATTGCCCGAGAGGCAGAGCGCTGGCGACGGGGCCACAGAATGCGCCACCGTTTGTGAGCCTGGATGAGCTCGCGTCGTTGTTTGGTCAGAACTTCGTCTGGGTCGACAGCAAGATGAGCCGAGATCGTATCCCGGCGGAGTTGAACGCGCCCGTGGTGATCCTTCGGGACATGACGCACAGGAAGAAGCTTGCTCCGGTGCTCGATCGTCTCTCCATCCCGGATCTTGCCGATCACATTCGCAAGAAGGAAGAGGAGGAGCGCAAGCAGCGAGAGCGTGAGCAGCGGCGCATCGAGGCGCAACAGGAGCGCGAGCGAGCGCGCGAGCGCGAACGTCTCGAGCGTGAACGTCTCGAGCGCGAGCGCCTCGCCAGAGAGGCAGAGGAGGGCGAGCAGTCCAGGCGACGCGAAGCGGCCGAGGCGCTCGCGCAGCAACGAAGAGCGCGTGAGGAGCAGCGCCGAGCCGAGTTGGAGGAGGCAGAGCGCGCGTTGCAAGGCGACAGCGCGCGCGAGGGAGAAAAAGAATCTGTCATTGTCTCCATGGAGTACTTCTCCTCGACAGAGAACGCGCCGGAGGTGGCTCCTGAGCCCGAACCTATTCCCGAGCCCTTGCCCGAGCCTGAGCCGCCAGATCCTGCGGAGTTGTTGCTCGAGGAGATTGCCGTGCAGCTCAGGTATGTGAGAGGGGAGCGCTCGGATTTGTTGGGAGATCCGATCCTCTCGAGGTTGAGTGTGATCGATCGTTTGCCGGGGGATCTCGTGGCGGACGTGAGCAAGAGCGATGTGAAGGTCGCCAGAGAACATGCGGCGATGCGCTATGCGCTCGAGGCGCCAGACGATCCGATCGCGCGCGCGTTCCTCTCTTCGAGCGTGTATTCGGCGATCAATCTCTACTACGAGAAGATCACGGACGCGGACGAGCAGGTGTTCCAGGAGAGGATGCTCGAGGCGATCCTCCAGAGTTCTCATTGACCTTTGGGAGAAATGATCCCAGAGTCTCGCTCCTGAACATTTGGGCTGTGCTTTCGGGCATGGCGCGTATAGTGTACATAGGTCGAAAACGCTCGAGCACGGGCCCAGGGAATGGGCCGCGCTCGCGTCGAAATACACGCGGGAGGTCGCAAGTCATGGCAGGCAAGATGGACGAAGTGCGCGAAGAGCAAGAGATGGAAAGCGTGGAGCAACTCCCAGAGAACGTGATCCGAGTCGACTTCGGGAGCCGCCGCGCGGATGTCGCGTCTGCGTCGTCAGCGAGCATGGTGATGGCCGAGGTCGAGGAGCTGATGCCCTACGACGCGAGCCTGATCCCGGATGACCCGTTGGCGAGCAAAAAGTTCGGCATTTTTTGCAAGTACATCGACAACGGCATGGTCTCGGTCACGCTCGATCCGCGCATCAAGGGCGTGAGCGTGCCAGCACACTTCGCCGATCGCTCCGAGCTCGTGCTCAACTTCTCGCACCGCTTTTTCATCGACGACTTCACCTACGACGAGCGCGCGGTGTGCGCGTCGCTCTCGTTCTCAGGCCGTCCGTACTTCTGCGTGGTGCCCTGGGCATCGGTCAAGATGCTGCTCAGCCATCATGACAACGCCGTGGCCGTGTTCGACGCGGACATGCTCTACTAAATCCACCCACTCACCTCGCATCGCGCGATCCTTTGCAAGAAATACCGCGCTCGATGCGTGGTAAATAAGGAGCGCGACGTGGTCGAGTTGCACGTGGTTCAGGACGCTTTCCGTAAGGGACCTCACCGCATGGTCGAGCTCGGCGCCGACGGCGCGCTCGCGTACTGGTCCTTTGGCCAGGGGCCAGACGTGGTGTTTATCCACGGCTGGCCACTTCACGGCGCGACCTGGCGTCGCCTGATCCCCACTCTCTCCGAACACTTCACCTGCCATGTCTTTGACATGCCCGGCATTCATCACTCCAGAAGCTGGCGTGGTCCCATCGGTATGTGGGAGCACACGTATACGCTCCAGCGAGCCTTCGAGCAGCTTGGCCTGGAGCAGTTCGCGATGGTCGCGCACGACTCTGGAGGGAGCATCGCGCGCATGATCGCTGCCGAGATCCCAGACAGGGTGAGCGCCATCGTGCTCGGCAACACCGAGATCCCTGGCGTGGACTTGGCGGGCGTGGACAGGATGCAGCGCGCGATCGAGTTACCTGCCGTCCGGCCCTTGATGCAAATGTTCATGCGCAGCGAGCGCGTGCTGCGCTCGAAGTACGGCTTCGCCTCATGTTTCGGGGACGTGAGCCAGCTCGATACGGACTTCGGCGAGTTCTTTGTCAAACCACTCGGGCATGACAGGGCTTACTTCGACAGCCAGATGACGCTGGTTCAGAACCTGAACTGGAATGTGGTCGTCGAGGACCTCGGCCCGGTGCACGAGAAGATCACCGCGCCCGTGATGTTGATCTGGGGTGAGCGCGATCCGTGGTTCAAGTGGCGCCTGGCCAAAGAGATGGTTGACTCATTTGGATCGGGACCCGCGCGCGTCGAGACATTTCCCACCGGCAAGCTGTTCGTGCACGAGGAGTTTGCGGCGCAGTTCGCTGCGTGGGCGCTCGAGTTCTTGCAGGACCCCCCCAAAACGCGCCTGCAATCTTGAACCTGTGAGGTTGCTTTTGGCCACCGTGCGCCAGCGAAGGTTGACGGCGCGTTTTCGACCCCCCCATCTTGTTTCGAGAGCCATTCACCCGGCAGGCCGGGCTCACGGCTGTGCTTCGCGTGATAGGGGGGAAACTCGCGCTCCGGTTCGAGGTTGGTGTTTCGCGGTGGGGAGCTTCGATGCAGGTCGTGCAGGAAGCATAACATGCCCCCCGTTCTTGTTTCGAGAGGTAAGGATCGCGGCAGGCCGCGATCCTTACCTTGCTACGCTGCGTCGCTGCCCCCCAAACAGCACTACGTTTGTTGGGGGGCACCCTCGCGATGATTTCGGCACTGTGGTTCGCAAAGGGTGCCCTCGTGTAACTCACTGCTTGTTTCGAAGTTCTACATCGCAAAACGCCAACTTGGAGTCGGAGCGCGAGGGCAACCCCCAAACTTGGGGGTCGCGATGAACGCAGTGAAGAGCGGGGGGCATGTCATGCCTTCTGCGAAACCTGCAACGAAGCTCCTCTCCGCGAACCATCGACCTCGAGTCGAAGCGTAAGTTTCCCCCCTATTTCAAGCGAAGCGCCGAAATGGGGGGGCGAAAACGCGCCGTTTCACCTTTGCTAACGCACTGAGGTCCAAAGACAACTCCGTGCTTCAAGAATGCAGGCGCGTTTTGGGGGGGAAACTCGCGCTTCGATTCGAAGTTGGCGTTTTGCGAAACGGTGAGGCGCGAAAACAGGCTCGCCCAAGAAAAAGAATCGGAGCGTTTTGCCATGGATTTGGCAAAACGCTCCGAAACAAGAAGATATCAAAAAATCTGGAGCCCGGATTCGAACCGGGATCGTGGCATTCAAAGTGCCATGTCCTGCCAATTGGACGACTCCAGAGCAACAACGTTCTACGAGCGGTCAGGCTTGCGGTTGTTGTTGCTCTTGTTGTCTGGCGAGGTGCTGGCGAATCCAGCGCATCAGATGAAGCGCCTTCTCTTCGGCCTGGAAGACGCCGCCGCGTGTGTCTTCGACGGGGATGGGGAAGTCAAAGCCTCCCTCGGTCACGTACCAGAGGTTCCCATCGGTGTAGCGGTCAAAGCGTGCGGTCTTGTTGTTCTTGACGATGTCCGTGATTTTCATCTCTTTCACTCCAGCTGACCTGATGGAAACAGCGTGTGCGCTCCACGTGGTCACAAAAAAGTGTCTCGAAGTTGTGCGCGTTCAGAGCCAGCGCAGACGTCGAAACAAGAAGATATCAAAAAATCCAGGACCCGGACTTGAACCGGGGTCTCGAGGTTACGACGCTCGGGTCTTGCCAGTTAGACGATCCTGGAACACTCCTACGCCCTCTTTCGGGCTCCCATGTCGGGAGCTTTTTCAAAGGGCAGTAGGCTCGGTGGGAATCGAACCCACAACCAACGGATTAAGAGTCCGCTGCTCTGCCTAGTTGAGCTACGAGCCTGTGGTACGCGCGAGGTTTTTGGATGGAACGCCTCGCGCGTTGACGCCTGGTTTTGGCCAGTGCGCCGAGTCGGAACGGCAGGGGTCGAACCTGCGGCCTCCTGATTCGGAATCAGGTGCTCTCTCCAGCTGAGCTACGCTCCGTTTCTTGTTTTCTCTCCCCCCTAAATCCCCCAATTCTGCATTCGCGCTCCTTTTTCACCGCTTCGCTCTTTGAAAAAGGAACACGACCGTCCGTTCGACTGCGTCTCTCGGACTATGCAGGGGGGACTTTGGGTGCTCTCGCTGCAAGGTCGAGTTTTGCAGTGAAGAAACAGGAACTTTGGGTGCTTTCGCTGCAAGGTCGAGTTTTGCACTGTAGAAACAGGACTTGGGCGCTTTCGCTGCAAGGTTGAGGTTTACATTTGAGAAACAGGGCTTTTCGAGCCCTGTGATACAAGCACCTGGAGGGAATCGAACCCTCACCACCGGGGTGGAAACCCAGCGCTCTCCCATTAAGCTACAGATGCGTCTTTATGTTTGTTGTCTGGCTTTTGGGGCCGGACAGGGTGCTCGACGGGATTCGAACCCGCATCGACCTGGGACACAACCAGGGGCTCAGCCTTTGAGCTACGAACACCATTTGGCGCCAGCGCCTCGCGAGGGAGGTTTTGGCGCACACGCCTGGCAGGAATCGAACCTGCAACCGCATGATTTGGAATCATGAGCTCTGCCAGATTGAGCTACAGACGTATTCGTTTTTGCGAACGAGCGCGCTCGCGCTTGTTCGCGGTTTCGTTCACTTTTCTTGAAAAAAGTGAACGAAGTGGAGCCGATGGGAATCGAACCCATCCCAGCTACGCTGCCAGCGTTGCTCGCCACCTTGGTACATGCGACCCCATATGTGCCCTCACGATGCGATCAACCCTTGTTAAAGGTTCATTCGTCGTGGGGCGTGACCGTTCCGGTTAGCATCGACCGGAGCGATCTCGAAGCACCTGGCGGGATTCGAACCCGCGACCTCCGCCATGGCAAGGCAGCGCTCTTCCGCTGAGCTACAGACGCATCTTTTCTTCTCTCTCGATCGCGAGTGCATGAGCACGCGCGCCTGGTTTCATCCTCTCGTGAAGAGAGGATGAAGTGGAGCCGATGGGAATCGAACCCAACCCAATCCCCGTGCGAGGGGGATTCGCCACCTTGGTACATGCGACCCCGTGTTTTTTGCCTCATTTGAGGCAAAAAAGAGCGTTCAGTGGGAATCGAACCCACAACCTTCGGATTAAAAATCCAATGCTCTGCCTGATTGAGCTATGAACGCGCTGTGTGGCTACGTTTCGAGCCACATTGGCGAGGCGGGATTCGAACCCGCGACATCCTCCGTGTCGGGAAGGCGCTCTTCCTACTGAGCTACTCGCCATGACCAGCTCCTCCTTCTCCAGGGGGCTGGCTGCCATGTCCCCTCGACCCTCACCGCTTTCGCCGTGAACCCTCGAGAACATCGCATAGCCGGAGCGGCAGGATTCGAACCTGCGACCGCCTGGTTCGTAGCCAGGTACTCTATCCAACTGAGCTACGCTCCGGTGCTTTTTGCCACATGCCCCTCGAGAGAGAGAAAGGCTGGGGTGGCTATGGATGCGCCTGGCAGGATTCGAACCTGCGATCTTCGCCTTATCAAGACGGCGCTCTGGGCCGCTGAGCTACAGGCGCGCTTTTGTCCGCAAGCGAGCGCAGGCTCGCCATGCGTTTTTCAGTGACTCGCGTCACCGAGATCCGGGGCCCGGATTCGAACCGGGACTACGAGGTTCAGAGCCTCGGGTCCTGCCGATTAGACCACCCCGGAGGGAGACCGATGCTTTGCTTTGCTCGCATCGGCGCAGTCGACGAGGAGGGATTCGAACCCTCGACTTTCCACGTGTGAGGAGGACGCTCTGGGCCAGGCTGAGCTACTCGTCGTCTATGTTTACCTCGGTAAGGGGATGATCTTTCCGTTGGTCATATTGACCGCGAAGATCACCTCTTCCTCGGTAGCCGGAACGGCAGGGTTCGAACCTGCGACTTCTGGCTCCGCAAGCCAGCGCTCTGTCCAACTGAGCTACGCCCCGGTAAGGGTTGCTGGGTGCCAACCAGCGGGTATGGCTTTCTGTGGTGTCGGTTCGAAGGTTTTCGTTTTGCCAAAAAAGAAAAGCCTCCGAGGGGGTGTTCCCTTCGGAGGCTTTCGAGTCGTGCCTTGTTGGTCATTGCTGCTTATTCAGCAACGAATAACCGTTAAAGCTTATCTCGCCTCCGTTGGGAACCTCGTGCGCGGCGCACGATGACACGTTGGATGCCTGCCTGGGTTGCTTGCCAACCCTGGGCTCCTGCTACGTGTTTGATTTGTTGTTTGATGATGCCGCGCATTGTTCTTCTCTTACCGCTTTTTCGAAGTCGCCTTCGGGTTTGTTTTCTTTGATGTCGAGGGTGCCTCGTCATCGACGCCTTGTATAAGACTGAGCCTGCCCGTTTTTATTTCGTTACTTCCTCTTTTTTATCGAGAAAATCGGCATTTTTCCCGGCTTTAGGGCCTGATGGGCGTTGATTTATGCGCTCGCGAGGCGATTCTCGAGAATCGCCTTTTTTGAGGCAAAATCAACGAGAAGGGGAAATGAGGACTCGAACCCAGGGAGAGAGCCGCGTAAAATGGGAGCGCGTCCGTGGTGTTAACAGGTAGCACGCCCCCTGGCCACGGGGGAGGTTGTGGGTTCTAGTCCTGCCGGGCGCCCTTTGTCGCCGCTCTTATTGCTGAGAACGACTCCCCTCGAGCAGCGCCTCGTAGATGGGCGCTGGCACATGCACGCGGTCAAAGACCTCCAGGATCTCCCGATACACTCGTGTCGGATCTTGCTCGTAACGCACCGAGAGGTGAAAGGGGACGAGCAGACCCACGCCAGCATCGCGCGCGATCTCGGCGCAGTCCTTGGCGCACAGGTGCCCCGTGCGCTCCGCCTGGTCGCGATCCCCCTCCTCGAAGCTCGACTCGCAAATCAGCAGGTCCGCATCCTTTGCCAGCGCGATCACCTTCTCGCGGTTCTTCTCCTCGCCAGAGAAGTCCGTCGCGTACACGATCTTTTGCCCGGGCCGCGCGATGAGGAGCGCGTCGGTGAGCTCTTCGACGCTCACCTTCTCGATGCCCCCATCGACGCGCGTGACCTCGACCTCATGGTCGAAGTCTCGCCTCGCTGCCAGGGTCTTTAGCTCGCCAAGCCAGGCCCCTGGCTTCCACCCCTTCTCATTGAGCAGGTTGCCGCGCACGTCGAACTTGTTTGGCTCTTCGACCGAGTACGCCAACACCGGACACCCATGATCCACCTCGACCGCGCGCACGCGAAGCCTCGGCTCATCGAGGATGATGCCATCCTCGATGATTTGCTCGGGGAGCTCCTTTCGCTCGTCGACGCCCGCTTGCACCAGCGCGCGCTTTAGCACGCCGTCTGAATGCAGCTCGTGGACCTCGAACCGAGGACCGCGATCCTCGATCCTGTCCCAGGTGAAGGCGTGCACCATCTGATCGACGCGGTCGGTGATTCCCACCGGGCCATAGAGTCGAATCGGCTCCACGCTCCCGACCATGCGGCGCAGCAGCCAGGGGAAGTCCCCGAAGTGATCCAGGTGCGCGTGCGTGATGAAGATGTCCGAGCACTGATGCACGATGCGCGTGGGCACCTGGCGAACCTCTCCCAGGTCAAAGAAGAGGCAGCGTTGGCGATGATCCAGGCGCAACACCACCATCGGGTCCTCGAACAGATTCCCCACGATCGTGCTTCGGATCGAACCTCCCTGTTTTACCGGTCCTTCTCCCAGGTGAATTCGGATATTGGGTTTGCTCCGCTGGGTATAAGCGGTAGTCGGGCTGTCTGCTGGCGAGACGATGTTCGAGGTCGGTTCGTCTCCTTGAGCCTTGAGGGTGCGGATGCGGTCCCCCTGGAAGCCGAGGTCGCGTATGACGAGCGAATGAATCGACGAGGCGTCCATCGATGCGGGCACCTCGAGCACGAATTTCAGCGGCGTCGCGGCCTTGATGCGCGCCATGGAGAGCGTATCGCCGTTCTTATCGCGCAGGGCGACGATGCGATCCTCCCACGCTTGCTCCGCTGGCAACGCCCCTCCACACACGATCTCTCCACGCGCGAGCGAGAGCTCCTTGCAATCCTCGCCGAGGTGCTCCTGCCAGCTCTGTATCCGGTCACGATAGCGCGCGTTTTCACTCGGGCGCTTTGCTTGCTCGGCTGCGATGACTGTCGTGATGGAGCATCCTGTGGCCTCGAGCGCGCGGACAAAGCCCGGCTGCTCTTCCCCCTCGCGCTTTATCACGAACACGTGCTGGCACCCCAAAACGGGGAGCATCCCCGCGAGCAGCTCGATGGCCCCGAGACCGCGCGTGATGCCAGGCGCATCGATCACGCACCCCGTGTCGCGCTCACATCGCATCGATAACCTCGCCAGCGCGCCCAACAACGGCGCGCGAAAGCGCGCGCAGTCCATCGTCGAGATCCCTTCGAGCTGCAAGATCCTCCATCCTCCATCCTCGAAACGTGCGCGCGTCAGCGCGCCGGGAGGTCCGAACGCGGGGCGCCCAGGATCGGCGCAGATGTAGGTCGTCGATCCTGGCTCGAGGCGCTCGCAGGCGGCGCGCGCGAGCGTGCTCTTGCCAGTGCCGCTCGCGCCCACGAGCAGCACGCGCGCGCTGCTTGCGAGCAGCTCCGTCAAATGATCGATGGCCTGGGTCGGATTTAGGGGGTCGTCTAGTTGTGAAGGCATTTCGAACTCACGTGTGTGGTGTCGCAGCTTGCCGCATCGGTCTCGAGGGGAGTGGTCATCTTAAACCAACCGAGGTCGCCTGGATATTCACCGAAAGTGTCTGGAACATGCGACAATTTGTCTGCGACGACGTGCCTCTTTGCGTATCGCGCGTGCGCGCGCATCTTGATCTTGCCTCAAGATGACAAGGTTTCTGCCCCCATCAAAGGAGAGAAGTCATGGCAACGCAACACATGAACAGAAGGTCCTTTTTCACACAGGTCGCGCGCGGTGGTGTGATGTTGGCAGGCGCGATGCTCTTGCTCCCAGCATGTGAGAACAAGGCTGGCAATGGAGGTGCATCGGCTGGCAACGGCGCCAAAAAGACCGATTGCAGCGACACGAGCATGTTGAGCGAGGCTGAGATGCAGACGCGTACGAGCCTCAAATACGTCGACAAGACCGCCGATCCTGCCAAGAAGTGCAGCAACTGCAAGCTCTTCTTGAAGAAGTCTCCCTGCAACGGGTGCACCGTGGTCAAGGGCCCGATCGCGGCGGAAGGCTTCTGCACGGCGTGGGCGCCAGCCTGAATTAAAACCTAGCGGTAGAGTTCGAGCGAGGTCGGGTAGGCTTCGGGGAGCGTGATCGTGTCGCTCCTCCCGAAGAACTCGACCTCGAGTTTTTTGGCGCGCGCCTGGAGGTCATCTGGGAGGGATGTCTCGCACTCGACCTCGAGCAGCGGGAGCGCGACCCTCAGCGCGCGCGCATGCGGTGTGCCTCTCGTCAAGTCAAGCCCGCACGCCTGATACAGGGCCGTGTAGCCAACCTCCTTCGAGGCAAAGCTCGCGAGGTACGCCGAGAGCTCCGTGCGCGCGCTTCGCGAGAGCCTGTAGGCGTCGCACTTCTCACATGGCATGGGCGTATCGAAGGCGTTTGCGCGGTGGTGATCGGCGACGTGCCTCGCTTCGTGGATGGTCACCGCGCGGGCCACGTGCGCGACGAGTTCTTCGGCGGCCATCTTCAAGTCATCCTCATCACGCAGCGCCTCGCTGGCCGCCACGAGGATCTCGATCTCATCCTCCTTTATCGAAGGACAGTCCGCGAACCTATCGCGTTCGGCGTAGCGGTAGAGCAGGTCGATCTGGTCCTGCGGCATTCCATCCCAGGGAAGGTCTGTGATGGAGAACTTCGAGCCGCAGCTGCGGCGCTCTCGGATGGTGCGCAGCGTGGCCTCGAGCTCTGCGCGCGTGCTGGCGTGTCGAGAGAGGAGCGCGAGCGTTTCTTCTGAGAGGTGTTGTTTGGCTTCCTCACGCACCCTTTGCGCGAAGAGCTTTTCGCGCGGCGAGGAACCTTCGAAGATTTTTGGGGAGAGGGTGGGCCAGACCTCGCGGAGCGAGACGTCGTAGAGTCTGTCGGTGAGGATGATGGCGCCATCCTGATGGGGGCTGGCGTGTCCGAGGAAGCTCTCGACGATGTTGGTGCGGTCGACGCGCGTGGCCATCCTCGTGCGGTAGGTCTTTTTGCCTCCGCTGACGGTGACCTCGAAGTCACCGAGGATCTTGTAGGCTTTGATGTAGAAGAAGGTATTGCCGGGGCCAATGAAGATGTTGCCATCGACCCACCAGGGCTGACCCGCCCTGTCCATATAGCGGTTCCAGAGCTTTACGGTGTCCAGGATCTCCTCGCCGCGCTCGGTGAGCGTATCGCCATCGGCGGTGAGTTTGCCAAGATCTTCGATGATCGAGCGCGCGCTGTTGTCTTCAGCGAGCGCCTCGAGCAAGAGCTCGAATTTTTCGGAGGTGTCCTCGCGCTTGTTGCTCGAGGAGATGACCCATGCGGGGAGCAGCTCGGCGTGGACGCGCTCGAGCGTGGTCATGTTTGCGAGGCGCTCCTTCGCGCCGATTTCGATGGATGCCTTGCGGTAGGTGCGTGCGATGCGTTCGCCAAGGAGCACCCACCCGACGAGCAAGGTGGAGAGGATGGCGATGAGGATGGCGGCGATGTTCTTCGCGCGTGCCTTTCGGGCATAGGCGGCGATCACCGCGTCTGCTTCATGCTCCTCGCTCACTTGCCTCTCACTCGTCTGGCGAGCCTTCATCGAACTCTTCGTCGGTGAAGATACCTTCGATGTCTGTGACATCGAGCTGCGCGGTCTTGAGGAAGACATCGAGCGCGTGCTCGATGAGGCCAGCGAGGCGGCGCATACGGGTGAGGCGGTCGAGCATCAGCTCCGGGACATCACCAGCTTCCTTGGCGATGCGTTCGGCCTCCACGAGGTCTTCCTTGACGCGGCGCACGAGGCTGACCTCGCGATCCTGAAAGACGCGACCGATCATCTTGAGGAGCTCGACCTCGGCGACAAAGTGCCAGGCTTGAGAGCCAGGGCGACGCACGCGACGGATCACGCCCCAGGTTTCGACCTCGCGCAAGATCATCGAGACGGCGCCCTTGGAGAGGCCGAGTTGGTTGCGAATGTCGGCGGCTGTCATCGGCGCGTGACGGAGATAAAGCAGCGCCCAGACCTTTCCCTGGTTGCGCTTGAACCCCCAAAATTCGATGACGGTGCCCACCGCGTTCACGACCATGGCTTCCCAGAGCTCGAGCTCTCCGAGCTCTTCTTCGTCGAGCTCGGGGTCGAGGTAGCCGTGTGTTGGGGTGGTGTAACCTTTCATGTTGTCGTGAGAGACAGGTAACTTCTGCTCAGGCTCATGGCCCACTCGACGACCTCGAGGCCGCCTTCACGTTCACGGTAGGAGCCCAGCGCATCGAAAGCAAGCCCCACGTTTTCAATGATTTTGCTGCGGGTGATATCCGCCGCGCCCGTGTCCATCACGCGCAGGCCAAACTCGTGCGCTTCCTCGAGCGAGATGGACTCCTGCGACCAGAGCGAGCCGAGATCGCTGCGGAGACCATCGGACTGTTGCGCCGCCCACAGGATCGGGAAGGAGGGGTTGCGGTTGTGGATGTCTGCGAACCTGTTCTTGCCAGAATCATCGTCGGCAAGATCCTTGAGATCGTCGGCCAACTGGAACGCGATCCCGAGCAGCTCGCCGCAGCGCTTGAAGCGCTCTGCTGCGTCCATATCGCCCACGAGGTGTGCGGGCGCGCGGCCACACCAGCCGAACAGGACGCCGGTTTTTCCCTTGGCGATCGATTGCCACTGCTCGAGCGGGAGGTCGATCATGCCGCGCGTCTCGACCTCGAGGACCGCCGCGCGGCTCATCGTCGCGACGACACCGACCGCTTCGTTGGTGACAACGCGGGGCAATTGGGCCAGAGTCTGGATGCTGATGCAGAGCATGACGTCGCCACCGAGCACGGCGACGGCGTTGTTCCAGCGCGAGTTGGCCGTCTCGCGGCCACGGCGCAGGGTGCCATCGTCGACGACATCATCGTGGAGCAAGCTCGCGCCGTGGATGAACTCGCCGGCGATCGCGATATCGAGCAGAGGATTTGCCTCCTCGACGCCCACGATCTTGCCAAAGTGCATCACCAACCGGGGGCGCGCGCGCTTGGCGCCAGGAGCTTGGGCCAGGTGCTTGCCTGCTTGCAAGAGGATCTCGGATTGCTCCAACCCTTCAGGGGCCTGGGCAGTGAGCGCGCGCTCGATCCGAGCTTCGAATTCTTGTAGAAACGTCGCCTGGTCCATAACTCTTTTGCTCCTCGGTCGGCTGCGTCCTTGTCGGCTTGTTTTCACGCTCCGAACGTTCTTCGAGAGAGGTGGTTTAAGAGGTTTAAGACACCTTGAACTCTCTCGGGGTTAAACTAATTCACGCATATGGTGTTGGCAAACACAATTGCCAACACAGCACATCTTTTTGCGAGCCACCAGGAATGCTTTCCGCTCCCGCGCTGGTATGATCGTGCAAACCGAACCCTCTCATCCATCATCCAAGTTGCTGAAGTTCGAGGGTTCCACCAACCTGCAAAGGATAGATAGCGGTGAGTACTGGACTGCGACGAAAGCTCAACATCGACTTCACCATCACCAACGGCCCGCTCGAGGTATACGGCGCTGAATCGCGCGCTTTCTTCATCAAGGGGCGCGGGGAGTCGATGCGGCACGTGATGATGAAGCTGATGAGCTACATCATGTTCTATCAAGAGAACCTGCTCATCGAAGCGCCCGCAGATCAGCATCACAAGCCCGACCTGGTGCGCTTTAACCTGCGCAACGAGCCGATCCAGTGGATCGATTGCGGGCAGACCTCGATCCAGAAGCTCGAGCGTATCTCCTCGCGAAATCGCCTGACCTACATCGAGATCGTCAAGGCGACCATGGGCGAGCTCGAGAGCTACTACAAACAGGCCAACGCGCGGCTGGCAAACCCGGAGCGCGTGCGCTACTGGTCGTTTCGAGATTACTTCATCGAGGAGCTCGGCGAGCTGTTGCATGGCAGGCACGAGATCACCGCGACGGTTTCAGCGGGGCATACGGATGCTTACCTGCTCATCGACGATCGCATCGATCTGCGCACCCCGATCCATTACCTCGGGGATGCGCCGCTCCCTGGCGTCAAGCTCTCACCGCAGGATGAGGCTGAGTTTTAGACTGTTTTGGAAAGTTTCGGAAAGTTCATGTCTTTGGATTGCCCAGAAGCCCTTGTAGAATGCGCATCTGGGAAAGCATTGAAAGAGTAAGGAAAGGACGTATGGCTGAGATGATGCTCATCGACGGAAGCACGGGTGAAGGGGGCGGGCAAGTGCTGCGCACCTCGCTGGCGCTCTCGATGATCACTGGAATCCCCGTGACCATCGAGAAGATCCGCGCCAACCGTGGCAAGGATGGCTTGCTGCGACAACACCTCACCGCCACGCGCGCGGCGAAAGAGATCAGCGGCGCGACAGTGGAAGGGGACGAGCTGCGTTCGCGCAAGCTCGTCTTCTCGCCCGGCGAGGTCAAACCTGGCGAGTATAGCTTCGCCGTGGGGACTGCGGGGAGCGCTGGGTTGGTGCTCCAGACGGTGTTGCCCGCGTTGATGCTCGGCGAGCAATCCTCCACCCTCGCGCTCGAGGGCGGGACGCACAACCCTAACTCGCCGTCGTATCACTTCCTCGAGCGTGTGTTCGCGCCGAGGCTCGCAGAGTTTGGCCCGACGCTCTCACTCGAGATCGAGCAGCATGGCTTCTACCCCGCAGGGGGAGGGCGTTTCAGGGCTGTGATTGCCCCGAAGCAAGCGTCCGAGTTTAACGAGGTCTCGATTCTCGAGCGCGGAGAACAACTCGAGGGAGGCGCAACGGCGCTCGTGGCGAACTTGCCCGAGCATGTCGGAAATCGAGAACTCGGCGAGGTCTCGAGGTTGATGAATTGGTCCCACGATCAGCTCGAGGTACGCAGCGTCAAGGGACCTGGGCCTGGCAACGTGGTCTGGATCGAGCTCGTCTTCGAGCGCCTGACCGAGATGTTTACCGCGTTTGGCCGAAAGGGCCGACCTGCCGAGCAGGTCGGACAGGACGCCGTCGATGACGTGCGGAGCTACCTCTCGACCTCGGCGCCCGTGGGAGAATACCTGGCGGACCAACTTCTGCTCCCGATGGCGCTCGCGGGCAAGGGGCAGATCATCTGCACGGCCCCTTCGATGCACACGACGACCCAGATCGAGATCATCGAGAAGTTCCTCCCGGTGGAGTTTGTCGTCGAACGCCTCGAACAGGATCGATCCTGGAAGATCATGGTCGAGAGCTGAAGGTTTCGCGCCCCGCGCCCCGCCCCCCCCGCGGCCCTCAGAGCTCCCTGGCGATGATGTTGGCGACCTTGACGCCGCCCAAAGACACCGCGAGCGTGGACTGGCCAGGGAACACCGAGTCACCGACCATGTAGAGGTTCTTTGCGAGCGGTGAGGGGAGGATACCATCGTAGTTGTGGAGCCCTGGGGTGCGAGGGACGCCGCCGACGTAGCCGTGAGGTCTCGAGGTAAAGCGCTCGAAGGTTCTCGGGCTCGCGGGCATCTCCATGACGATGCCTTCGGATATCTCTGGCGCTCGTGCTGCGAGCGTTTGCTTCATGCGTCCCTGAACCTCGCTCACGATGCGAGCCTGTTCCTGTGAGGGGAGGTCGCGCAGCTTGCCGATCTCGAGGTGGGTGGACATGGTCATGGTGCGTCGTCCATCAGGCGCGCGGTCTGGCTCGTCCAGACCGCTGATCGAGCAGAAGACGTGGTTTCCTTCGATAAAGGGTTTGCTCGCATCACCCACAAGCTCGAGGTGGTGCGCCCAGTCTTTTGCAGGCGCGTTCGGTTCGAGCGCGGCGTACCACATGACGGCTCCCCAGCCGCCATCCTCGACACGACGCGCGAGCTTTTGCAGACGGTTCATGCCGCTTGTGAGGTTGTCCGGGAGCATCTCGTCGAGCGCCTGTGGCAAGAGGTTGGCGGCGACGGCGCCAACCTCGAGCTCGCGCCTGCGGCTGGTGATCCTCCATCCTCTGGCGCAAGGTTCGATCGATTTGACCTCATCGGTCATGTAAACCTCGCCGCCGAGCGCCTCGATCGCGCGCACCATCGCTGCCGCGAGGTTGCCGATCCCACCTCTGATGTGTCCCGTTCCTCGGAAGTAATAATCCATGGCGCCCATGGCAAAGGGCGCCTCGGCTTGATCGGAGGGGACCTGGACTGTGATTTGGCAGAGCGCGTCGAGGTAGATGCGCAGCGGCTCGAAGCCGCCTGCGCCCCAGGAATTGACCGCCTTCGCGAGCGGCTTGCAGACAAGCGGCAAGAGCTTCGCGTATTTGGGCGTGCGGAGCGCGTGGGCGAGCAGTTCTTTTGCTCCAAATGGTGGGAGCAACCGCTCGTCGTTCATGACCTCCCACAGGATGTCCGCGATCGCCTTCTGGTTGTGGAAGAAGTTGACCAGCCCTCGCACGGGTGCATCGGGCATCGCCCGAAACTTCTCGAGCAGTTTCTGGCGATCCTGGCCGATGTCGATGTGAAAGTCTGGCGCGCGCAGCTGCACGATGGGGTCATGGGTCTGGAACTCGACCTCCATGCCGTGGCGCTCGATCCATCGGTGAAAGAGTTGGCCCGGTCCAAACCCGGAGAACAGCGTCGCGCCGGACTCGAACCGGTGCTTGCGGCGCGTGAAGGTGCTCGCGCAACCTCCGGGGTAATTCAGGCGCTCGAAGAGCGCGACCTTGACGCCTTGCTCCGCGAGCGTCAGCGCTGTGGCCAGTCCGCCAAAGCCTGCGCCGATGACTGCCACATCCGGTTGTTTTGTCATGTTCGAGG
Organism: Myxococcota bacterium; assembly: GCA_036155555.1. Lineage (GTDB taxonomy): Bacteria > Myxococcota_A > Bradymonadia > Bradymonadales > Bradymonadaceae > JAYZVO01. Next base: position 2,380 of record JAYZVO010000077.1, on the reverse strand, counting down.
ACGCCATCGGTGCTCTCACTCGCTCCATTCATTGTGGTGTTCGGCGCTCCGGTGTTCGGAGGTCCCGGAAAATCCGTTGCTTGGATGCCGGGGAGGAGTGATTCGATGTGCTGGCGTGGTAGAATTTATCGCATCGCCAGCAAGAATGCGCGCGCGTCGAGGACCTTGCCCGGACCAACCTCCGGCGTCATGTCGATGTAGTTTTGCAGGTTCGACGCGTCCTCGCCGGGGCGCTCCCATCGCGGTGGGGGCTCTATATAATGCCCCTGGCTGTCGAGCATGTGGCTCCGGTCCGAGGAGAAGTGGTCGAGGAAGTCATCTTGCTCGATGACGCGAAACCAGGGGAGGAACTCTGGCCGGAGCGCGTCGATCATGGGGAACGTGTGACGCCACCATTGCTCCACCGAGAGGGGATAGCCCTTGGTGTTGTCCAGATCCCAGATCTCGCAAGATTCACCGGGGCGCAGGCTCGCCATGACGACGTGGTAATCCCAAAAGACCGGATCATTCAGGTTTGGCGCGGCGCGTTGACACCAGAGCGGGCAGCATCGCGCGGGGTTGGAGATAAACACCGCGTAGTTCTCGCGCGCTCGCAGGTGCGGCGAGAGCAAGAGACGGTAGATGTTCTCCTCGCAGTAGAATGGGGTGTATTCGGGGGAGACGTGTTCGCTCATCGCTTCAGCCTGTCTTGGGCGCGTGCGTCGTGTCGTGATAGCGTCCGCGAGACGCGACGCATCGATAGTGTAGCAGAAGGCGAACAATCACGGGGAATAGGAGGGGCATCTTTGTCGCTTCTCCAAGCTCCCCCTTTTGTTGCCAAGCTGCCCTCCTCCAAAAGTGAGGTCTGCCGTGAAGGACCCCTACACATTAAAAGAAGAGTTTATCGCGCTCGAGCCCGACGTCGAGGCGCTCAGCGAAGAAGAGATCGACCGTTGCCTCAGCGTCTTGAGGTCGGTGATCGCGCTTCCCTTCGAGCACCCCTGGCGACGTCGCGTCGAGGTGAGCTGTTCTGTGGTGCGTAGGTCCTCGCGCAAGGCGCGAAAGCAGGCCAAGAAAGAGGCGGTGCGCGCGCGCGACGCGGATGCCCTGGGAGAGACAGGTATCCGCGAACTCGCCGAGGATTTGCCCGCCAAGCGCGAGCATGTCTTGCCCGCCTCGCAGGATGGGTACACCGTCGGAACCCTGGAGAAACCTCGCGCGTGCTATGTGTGCAAGGAGAGGTTTAGCGAGCTTCACTTCTTCTATGATCGGATGTGTCCGCGCTGCGCACCGATTCATTATGCAAAGCGTTTCCAGCGCGCGGACCTCACCGGGCGTCGGTTCATCCTGACAGGAGGTCGCATCAAGATCGGCTTCGAGGTCGGCTTGAAGATGCTGCGCGATGGCGCAGAGATGATCGTGACGACGCGCTTTCCTCAGGACGCTGCGCGGCGATACGCCGAGGCAGATGACTTCCACGAGTGGTCGCATCGCTTGCATATCTATGGGTTGGAGTTGCGGCATGTGCCACAGCTCGAGGCGTTTTGTGAGCATATGCTCGATCGCTTCGATCACCTCGACGGGATCGTGCACAACGCGGCGCAGACGGTGCGCCGCCCGGACGCTTATTACGCGGATGTGTTGACCTACGAGCGCGAGCTCGCGGGCTCGCTCCCCGAGGATGTCCGGTTTGTGATCCGCAACTTCACCGAGGAGCGCGCGAACCTGCTGGAGCAAGCGCGTGAGGTCGGCGACAGGCCACGCACGTTGGAGGCGCACGAGCTGTTGTTTCCAGATGAGATCCCGCGTGACGAGGCGCTGTTTCCTTCGTTGAAGCGGGACGAGGATGGATTGCAGCTCGACTTGCGGGACAAGAACAGCTGGATGCTCAAGCTGCACGAGGTCGACGCGCTCGAGTTGGTGGAGGTGCACCTGGTCAATGCCGTGGCGCCTTACATTCTGAACGCGCGGCTCAAGTCACTGATTTTGCGATGCCCCAGAGAGGATCGCTACGTCGTGCATGTGGCGGCGAAGGAGGGGCAGTTCGAGGTCAACTACAAGTCCTACCGGCATCCTCACACGAACATGGCCAAGGCGGGGTTGAACATGCTCACGCGGACCTCGGCCGAGGACTGGGCGCGCGATGGGATCTACATGAACAGCGCGGACACGGGCTGGGTGACATACGAGCAACCGCAACATATCAAGCGCGAGTGGCTCGACGTCAATGATGGCCCGCCGCTCGATGTGATCGATGGCGCGGCGCGGATCTATGATCCTATCGTGCGCGGCGTGCGCGATGAGGACTTCGAGTTCGGCAAGTTGTTTGTCAACTACGAGGTCGCGCCCTGGTAACTCTCGCTCATCGAAGAGGAGAGGGCGCTTCGCATCTTGCGAAGCG
>JAYZVO010000076.1:0-8000 GCA_036155555.1 Myxococcota bacterium | reverse complement strand
TTCGGCCTTGCGGGTGCCGCGGCCTTCGGCTGGCGGCGCGATGGGGTGCTTGGGCGCGCGCGTGTCGAGGGTGATGGTCACCGTCGACACGCTCGTCTTGCCGTTGGCGCTCGTGGCGGTCACTTCGGCGGTGTAGGTGCCATCGGCGAGGTCTGCGTCCGGGGTGATCGTGAACGTCCCGTTCGCATCGGTCATGCCTGCGTAACGCGCGACCTCGTTGCCCTGATCATCGAGGATGACAACCTCGACGGTCGTGTCGAGGTCCACGCTCCCCGAGAAGACGGGGCGCACTTCGCTGGTCTCGAGATCGTCGGCGGGGCTCTCCAGGTCGAGCATCGGCGTGCGGAGGTCGACGGTGAACGTGACCTGATCGCTGGCGGAGTTGCCTGCGGCGTCTGCGGTCGTCGCGACGATGGTGTAATCGCCAGACATGCTCGCGGTGAACATCCCTGACCATGCACCTGCGGCGTCTGCGGTCGCTGTGGCCGTGGCGACCTCTGCGCCGGTGGCATCCTGGAGGCTGAGCGTGACGTTCGCGCCTGCCTCGGTGGTGCCCGTGGTCGAGACCATCTCGGTGAGGATCTGGCCAGTGGTCGGCGTCGAAATCGCAATCACTGGCGCCGTGGTATCGACGGTGAACGTGCTCGTCGAAGGGGCCGAGGTGTTGTTCGCCCCGTCTGTGGCGGTGACTGATACGGTGTAGGTGTCGTCTCCGAGCGCGCTCGTGTCGACAGTCCAATCTCCCTGAGCATCTGCGGTGGTGGTCAGCACCGTCGCCGCACCGCTCGCGTCCGTGACCGTGATCGAGATCGCCGCGCCCGCCTCGCTGGTGCCGCTGACGCTGACGACGTTGTTGTTCGTCAGCGCACCGTCAGCAGGTGATGTCACTGCCAACGCTGGCGCCATGGTGTCGACCGTGAATGTGCTCGTCACAGGTGTCGTGGTGTTGCCGAGCGCATCCGATGCCTCGACCGACAGGGTGTAGGTGCCGTCTGCGAGCGCGCTCGTGTCGACGGTCCAGTCTCCCTGAGCGTTCGCGGTGGTCGAGAGCGGCGTCGCCGTGCCGCTGGCGTCCGTTACCGTGACGGAGATCGCCGCGTTTGCTTCGCTGGTGCCGCCGATGCTGACGGTGGGATCGTTCGTGACCTCACCATCTGCGGGCGATGTGACCGCGAGGGCTGGTGGCGTGGTGTCGACTTCGACGGAGTTGGCGGTGACCGGTGCGCTGGTGTTGCCGCTCGCATCCGTCGCGGTGACGGAGAAGCTGTATGTCCCATCCGCGAGCGCTGCCGTGTCGACAAACCAATCGCCTTGCGCGTCCGCGGTGGCTGTCAAGATGGTGGCCGTGCCGCTGGCATCGGTCACGGTGACCTCGATGGTCGCGTCCGCTTCGCTGGTGCCGCTGGCGCGGATGATGCTCGTCGCGTAGAGGTCGTTGTCCGCAGGAGTGGAGAGCGTGAGCGTTGGTGGTGTGACATCCTCACAGACCGAGGCTTGCTCCTGGCAGTCTTTGGCGAACGGCGCGCAGAAGGGCTCGATGCTGTCCTGGCCACAACCCGTGCGGCTGGCAAAGCCCATCATCACTTCACCGGCGGGGCATGTCGCCGTGGTGGTCGTCGAGCCTGCGCCAGAGTCGGTGCCTGTGACGAGCGTGGTCTGCGCCTGCGCGTCGAGCAGTGTTCCGTCAGTGTCGACAGGCGTACACGTGATGCTGATATCACTGAACGTCGTCGAGCCCACGCGCTCCGCGCTCATCGCGGTGAGGACTGAACCAGAAGGGCAGAGCGCATCTGGCGTCGCGGTCGCGGGGTCCCAACCAGCACAGCCCGCGCCTGCGGTGGTCAGCGTCGAGGTTTGCGTGGTGGTCACGGCCCCTTGCGCATCGAGCGAGAGCGCGCCGCAGAAGAGGCGCGAGCGCGTGACGGTCCCGTTGCTGTCGGACATTTCGAACCCGACGCCGATCAGAACCTCACCGTCAGGGCAATCCTGTCGAGGGACGACGCTGCCACCGGCGCCGCCGATGATTCCTGCCGGGGTCGCCGCGCCAGAGGTCGCGAATGCTGGAGAGGCGCAGCTGCAATCATAACCGGGGAGCACGTTGCAAGACGCGTCGCATCCTTCGACCGCGCCATCACACTGCTCGCCCACGTCGAGGACCGCGTTGCCACACAGGTCGAGCGTGAAGTCAATCTCTGCTGTCATCTGGCCAATGCTCGGATCATTCACCGTCGCGCGCACGGTGTATGTCTCATCACCGATGCCCGAGGAGGTGTAGCTCCATTGCCCCGAGCCATCCGCGACGACTGTCGCGGTCTCGACGACGTTGCCAGACGAGTCGAGGATCTCGAGGTCAACGGTGCCACCCGCGATGAAGGTCCCCGCGATGGTGGGGGTGCCATCGTTCAAGGTCGCGCCATCTGCGGGCGCGGTGATGCTCGTGCCGAAGATGCAGTTTGTCGCCGGGCCGTTCGCCACGCCACGGAACTCGGACATGTAGAGGTTCTTGTCGCCGCCTCCTACGGGGCGGTTGTCCGCGCGGGTGAGGAAGCGAACCTGCGTCACACCAGTCAACGTGCCGCAGAAGTCAAACGTCTGCGCGTTGATGTTATCCTCGGTCAAGGTCAGCCCGGTGGCGATGGCGGTACCACCGCTGTGATCGATCTCGAGATCGAACGCAGTGATGGTGCCGTCATACTCGTAGTGACTTTGCAGCGGGAGGACAAACGCCGTGTTCCAGATGGCCACGCCGGAGAGTGTCTCGGAGGCAAACACATAACTCAGCGTTTGTGGGTGCCCCACGCCCGCCTGTGAGATCCAGAACTTGTTCTCGTAACCGGAAGACGCAGCGCGCTCGTGCGTGGCGCTGAGATCGGTGCCGTTCAGGCCGCCGCCGTTGATGGTCTGGAGCGCGCCATAGCTCGTCGCGATCTCGTTGGTCGAGGTCGCCGCTGTCGGCGCGACGAGCGTTTGCGCGCTCGCGCTCGTGGGCGCGAGAAGCGCGCCGGTCGCGAGCGCGAGCGTTGTGAGCAACGCACGCGTCGCGTCGCGGGAGGGTAAGGTGTCCTTTAACATGTGTTCTCCATGTGGTGGTGGCAGGTCGGTGACGGGCGGGTCCATGCAAGAGATCGAACCCACAAAATCACGACTTTTTCAGGCCGAGAGCATCATCGAATTATGAGTTGTTGACGCTTGGTTTTGCGATAGAGTGATTCTATCTAGAAGCGTCTTGTGGTTGCAAACCACATTTCTTGAAATGCAAAGGGCCGCATGTTTACAGCTGGAAACATGCGGCCCTTTGTTACTTGCCTGGTGTCACCGAGCGCGCTCGTGGGCGCGCTCGCGCGCACCTCACTTGTTCGGCGCGATCATGTCCGCGGGGACAACCGCCTCGTCGAACTGCTCGCCGGTCAGGTAGCCAAGCTCGATGGCGACCTGGCGCAAGGTCTTGTCTTCCTTATACGCCTTCTTGGCGATCTCGGCGGCCTTGTCGTAGCCGATGACAGGGTTGAGCGCGGTCACGAGCATCAGGCTGCGCTCGAGGTTGAGCTGGATGCGCTCGTAGTTTGGCTCGATCCCCACCACGCAGTGATCGGTGAAGGAGTCACACGCGTCGGTGAGCACGCGCGTCGACTCGAGCACCGTGTGCGCGATCATCGGCATGTAGACGTTGAGCTCGAAGTTCCCGGAGGCGCCCGCGAAGCTCATCGCCGCGTCATGCCCGAGGACATACGCGCACACCATCGTCATCGCCTCGGCCTGCGTCGGGTTGACCTTGCCAGGCATGATCGAGGACCCAGGCTCGTTGGCAGGAATGATCAACTCGCCGATGCCGCAGCGAGGACCACTCGCGAGCCAGCGCACGTCATTGGCGATCTTGTTCAACGCGCAAGCGAGCGTGCGGAGCGCGCCGTGCGCCTCGACCAGAGCGTCCTTTCCTGCGAGCTGCGCGAACTTGTTCGGCGCGGGCTTGAATGGGTAGCCCGTGCGATCCGCGAGCGCCGCGCAAACCTTGGCGTCGTAGCCGTCCATCGTGTTCAGGCCCGTGCCGACGGCGGTGCCGCCGATGGCGAGATCATAGAGCAGCTCGAGCGATTGCTCGGCGGCCCTGATGCAGTAGTCGAGCTGCGCGGCCCAACCCGAGAACTCTTGCCCGAGCGTCAGCGGCGTCGCGTCCATAAGGTGCGTGCGGCCCGTCTTGATCACGCCGTCAAACGCCTCGGCCTTCTCCTCGATGGCGCTCTTGAGCTTCTTGACCGCAGGCAACAACGCGCTGTGGAACTCGTCGACCACGGCCACGTGAATCGAGGTCGGGAAGGAGTCGTTGGTGGACTGGCTCTTGTTGACGTCGTCGTTGGGGTGGACCGGCTCCTTCGAACCCATCTCTCCGCCAGCGAGCTCGATGGCGCGGTTGGAGATGACCTCGTTGGTGTTCATGTTGGTCTGCGTCCCCGAGCCCGTCTGCCACACCACCAACGGGAAGTGCTCGTCGAGCTTCCCGGCGATGACCTCTTCGGCGGCTTGCTGGATGAGCGCTTTCTTGGCGTCTGGCAACAGGCCAAGCTCGTTGTTCGCGCTCGCGGCGGCCCACTTGACCATGCCGAGCGCCTTGATCATGGGGCGAGGCATGCGGTGCCCGCCGATCTTGAAGTTCTGGAGCGAGCGCTGTGTCTGCGCGCCCCAGTAACGATCTTGCTCGACCTCGATGGCGCCCATGCTGTCATATTCGGTTCTTGTCGACATCACTCCTCCTTCCTTTTTTCTGCGTCCCCGAGCGGGTGGAAATCATCTTGTCTGTACGCAGCGCTACCATGTAGCGCGGTTGCTTCTTTAGGTAAAGAGTCCCGATGCTTCGACATCGCTCGTGGGATGCGCCCTCGGTTGGTACTCTGGTGATGGCGTATACCTTTTCATACAGGAGGTTTACGCGGTTGGCGCATCACGTCACACCGGCCACCTCACGCAGGAAGATCATGAGCGAGCAGGAAAAACCACACCCTCCCTGGATGGGGCCGCCCGAAACCGACGGCTGGATCGAGACCTACGAGCCCACAGAAGAGGGGCTCTCGCCGACGATCCGCGGGCTCGTGCGCCGCCCTGGCGAGGATGGGCGATTGAGCAAGGACGAGCGCGCCGCGCGGGCGCGCTCGATGGCCATCCTCTGCCATATGAGCGTCCTGTTTGGCTTCCCCATCTTCCTCTTCTCGCTCTTCCAACGCGATGATCCCTTCGTGCTCCATCACGCCAAGGCGTCGGGCGTGGCGTTCGTGCTCTTTTACGGTTTGCTCGTGCTCGGGATTGTCGTACACCCGGTGCTGTTCCTGGCCATGCTGGCCACCTACCTCTTCCCGCTCGTCGCCATCTGGCGCGCGAGCAAGGGCGCCAAGGCTGGATGGCTTGGCCTCGGTCCTATCGGCGAGGCGACGTTTTTTCCCTTCCAGCTCACGCACGCCTCGAGAGAGAAGCTCTTGCTTGAGAACAAGCAGCAACAAGAAGGGTGAACCGCACACCTGCAATCGCGCGTATACTCCATGGAGCCTTCTACCACATCATAACCAGCACGCGCGGGGATGGCGCGGTCACTCGCTTGTGTTAACCTGAGCGAGCGCGCCGTTGTGTGTGAAGGCGAAACCTCTGGCTTTGATAAATCATGAGAAGACAGGACAAGGCAGATAAAATCAGCGTGATGTTCGAGGAGCTCTACCCCGAGACCCCGACACCGCTCGAACACAAGGACGCGTATACTTTGCTCGTCGCGGTTTTGCTCTCGGCGCAGTGCACTGACGAGCGCGTGAACAAGGTGACGCCAGGTCTCTTCGCGCTCGCGGACTCGCCCGAGGCGATGCTCGAACTCGACGTGGACACTATCACCGAAGCGATCCGTTCCTGCGGGCTCGCGCCGACCAAGGCAAAGAACATCCAGGCCCTCTCGCAAATCCTTGTCGACGAGTACAATGGCGAGGTGCCTGGCGAACTCTCGGCCATGGAGCAGCTCCCCGGCGTCGGACACAAGACCGCGTCAGTTGTCCTGACGCAGTGGTTTGGCGAGCCTGCCTTCCCCGTGGACACACACATCCACAGGTTGGCGGCGCGCTGGGGATTGTCCAAAGCAAACAACGTCGCACGGACCGAGCGCGACCTGAAAAAGTTGTTCCCGCGAGAAACCTGGGGGAAGCGACACCTCCAGTTTATTTTCTTTGGTCGAGAGTATTGCCCTGCGCGCGGGCATGATCTGACCCAATGCCCCATCTGTAGCTGGGCCGCGACCAAGAAGCGGATACGCGAGGAGATGGGGAAGGACGCCGTGTGAGGACATGACGCAGACCACGTTCATCAAAAACCACCTCGAGAAGCTCGCGGGGCGCTACCGGTTCGAGCGGTTGCTCGGTCAAGGTGGCATGGGTGTGGTTTTCAAGGCTTACGACACCTTGCTCGCGCGTGATGTCGCCATCAAGATCCTCAATGAAGAGCTGCGAGAGAACCGCGAGGCGCAACGCATCTTCCTCGTCGAAGCGCGCAACCTCGCCACGCTCAAGCACCCGAACCTCGTGGCCATTCATGATGTCGCCATCACCGATGGCGTGACCATGCTCGTCACCGAGTTCGTCGAGGGGCGCAACCTCGAAGAGCACCTCCAGTTTTACGGCAGCATGGACGAACTCGCCGTCCTCAAGGTCGCACACCAACTCGCGCTCGCGCTCGCGAACATGCACGAGCGCGGTATCATCCACCGCGACATCAAGCCGGGAAACCTCCTCGTTCGACAGGATGGCTCGCTCAAGATCGTCGACTTTGGCCTCGCGCGCTCGCTCGAGCAACTCACGCTCCGCAGCACGCAGCGACGCGGCACTCCCGCCTACATGGCGCCCGAGCAGATCAAGGGCGAGGAGCTCACCCCGAGGACCGATCTCTATCAGGTCGGCGTGACCCTCTACGAACTGGCCACGGGGTTCTTGCCCTTTGACGCTGACGGCGAAGATCTGGCCTACGCGCACGTGTATCTGGCGCCCACACCGATCCTCGAGTACGCGCCGATGAGCTCGCCAGGTTTTTGCGAGCTTGTCGAGCAATGCCTCGCCAAAGATCCTGCAAGGAGGCCAGCGAGCGCCGCGGCGTTCGCTGCTTCGATCGAACAGGTGCTCCTCGAGGGAGGCGGAGACGCGACCGAAGAACTTCGCGTGATCGGCGCGCTCGATTTTGCGCTGACTCGCCCCGAGATCGATCTCTCGCTCGAAGGTCTGGAGACAAGCGTCCCCGCCACCAGCGTGGACACGACCGCGGACGACAGGCAGACGTCCTCCACGGATCTCGCGCTCGCGCCTGGGCACAACGCGACAAAGAACCTGGGGGATGCTTATGGGGATGGCATCTCTTCGAGGCAAGCGCTCTCGATTTTGGCCGCGCTGATCGTGGTTCTTATCCTGTGCGCGGGGACCATCATCGCGCTCCTCGGGACCGCCGAGGACGATTCACTCGAGCAACCCGCTGATGCGCCCATCACGCGCGCAGATGATCCTCCCGCAGATGATGTCCCCGAGGTCGATGATGGCGAGGCTCCTCCTGTTGTCGCGGACACGAGCGCCGAGGCTGACAGGACGACTTCTGTCGATGCCGCGAAGACGCCCGAGCAACCTCTCGACGAGGTTGCTCCTCGGATCGTGGAGGAGGAGACCTCTGCTCGAACAAGGCGCAAACCTGTCGTGAGCAAGGCAAAGAAGCGCGTCGAGCCAGTGCCCGAGCCGGTGGTCGAGGCCATACCCGAAGAGCGCGCGCAGAAAAAAGACCCGCAGGAATCAGGGGCGACCACACCGAGCGCGACGGTCGCGAAAAAGCCCCCGGAGGTCAGCCCCGAGAAGAACGAGGAGACCGATGCCAATGGCGAGGAAGAGAAGGCTGGCGAGACCACGCGGCGAGTGATTCGCAGGAAGGTGATTCGCCAGAAGACCACCCCCAAGCGCAAGATCCCTCGCTCGTTTTAAGCCTTGTTCCAGCGCAAAAAAGAG
>JAYZVO010000075.1:0-11886 GCA_036155555.1 Myxococcota bacterium | reverse complement strand
CGCGCTGGGAGCAGCGAGCGCGCTCGCTGCTCCCAGCGCGCTGCTGATCGGGGATGTCGCATTCTTACACGATCACGGCAGCTTGTTGTCGGCGAGCAGAGGTCTCGATCCTCGCGTCTCGCCGCAGCTCAAGATCATCCTCGTCAATAATGGCGGCGGTGGCATCTTCGAGCATCTCCCCATCGCAAAGCACAGAGAACACTACGAACGCCACTTCCTGACGTCACACCAGGCAAACTTCGAGCTCATCTGTCAGGCGCATGGCGTGCCCTATACAAAGGTCGCGACCAGGGCTGGTTATGAAGACGCGCTCGCGACCTGCTTTACGCGGGAAGGGGTAGAGGTCATCGAAGCGATCGTCGACCTGGAAGAGAATGTGGCGCGCCATCGTCGCGCCTGGGCTGATGTTACCGAAGCGTTGGAGAACGCGCTTTGATGCCCCGAAGAGGATGTGAATGAGTGATGCGACCGTCATAAACGAGCAAGAAGACCGCCCGAGCACCCTCAAGATCTGGTTGCTCGCCGCGCGTCCAAAGACGCTCACGGCCGCAGCAGTGCCCGTCTTTACAGGCACCGCGCTGGCGTTCGCGCATGACAAGTTCGTCTGGCACGCAGCGCTCGCGGCGTTGTTGGTCGCGTTCTTCATCCAGATCGGCACCAACTTCGCGAATGACCTGTTCGACTTCCAGAAGGGAGCCGATGACGAGGATCGCCTCGGACCATTGAGGGTGACGAGCGCGGGGCTGGTGACGCCGCGCCAGATCGCCATCGCCTGCGCGCTTGCCTTCGGGCTGGCTTTCCTGAGCGGCCTCTACCTCGTCTCGATAGGCGGCTGGGCGCTGCTCGCCATCGGCATCATCTCGATCTTGAGCGGGCTCGCTTACACTGGAGGCCCCTTCCCACTGGCCTACAATGCGCTCGGAGATGTGTTCGTCTTCATCTTCTTCGGGATTGTCGCCACGGTAGGGACCTACTACGTGCAAGCGCTCACGCTCGATCCGATGGCCTTCTGGTTCGCGGTTCCGGTCGGGGCACTCAGCACGGCGATCCTTATCGTGAACAACCTGCGCGATATTCACACTGACAAGAAGCACAACAAGATCACGACCGCAGTATTGCTCGGCGAAACAGGCGCGCGGCTGTTTTATCTGTCGATGGTGCTGCTCGCCTATGGCGCGCCCCTGGCAGCTTTCGCGATGGGCCGCGCCGATGCGCCGGTGTTACTCGCGCTCGGCACACTGCCCTTGGCTGGCTTCGTCCTCCGAAACGTCTGGACGAAAAAAGGTGGCGAACTCAACGCCGTTCTCGCGCAAACCTCGATCCTGTTGCTGGCCACCAACCTCCTGATGAGCATAGGGATTGTCTTGTGACCGACTCGCTCTCCATAGCGATCGCGCGGGGCGAGTTACCATTCTCGAAACCTTTTACCACCGCGAACCAGACGTTCCTCGAGCGACAGGTCGCGCTCGTGAGGATCGCTGCCGGTGGTGTGTATGGTTACGGCGAGGCAAGCCCTCTGCCTGGCTTCTCGAGTGAGACGTATGATCAGGCGCTGGCAGTGCTCGAGAGCGCTTCGGGTGTGATCAGTGACCTCGAATGCCCCGGCGAGGCGGAAGAAATCCCGCCTCTTCTCGCCGCGATCGAAGGGCTCGAGAGTGTCCCATCCGCGAGGTTTGCGTTGGAGTGCGCGTTGCTCGATCTGGTGGCAAAGCGCAAACGGACAAGTATCGCGCAGCTCCTCATGCCACGCGGAGCAGCGACAGATGTTGCAGTGAATGCAACGATAGGCGCAGAGAGCGTGCCTGCGTGTTTTGCAGCGGCGCTCACAGCCTTCGAGCAAGGGTTTACTTGCTTCAAGCTCAAGGTTGGTGGACGCCCCTTCGACGAGGACCTGGCAAGAATTAAAGCTGTCCGAGACGCGATCGGAGATGCGTCGACGCTCAGGCTCGATACCAATGGCTCATGGCAACGGCAGGAGGCGATCGAAAACATCGCCAGGATGCGCCCCTTCGACATCGCGTTGATCGAACAACCTGTCGCGGCCGATGACTTCGAAGGGTTGGCGCTGGTGCGCGCGTCAGCGCATGTGCGAATCGCGGCGGACGAGTCCGTGCGCTCTGCATCTGATCTGGAGCGATTGCTCGAGCTCGATGCGGTGGACTGCATTGTCTTGAAGCCGATGATGCTCGGTGGCTTGCTGACCACATTGAAGCTGCAACGCCACGCGCTCGAGCGTGGCGTGACGACCATTCTCACAACGTCGCTCGAGTCGGCGGTGGGGCGCGTCGCGACGTTGCACCTGGCTGCGGCCTGCCAGGATCTCGAGGGACCATGCGGGTTGGCGACAGGTGCACTGCTCTCGAGTGATACGCACCCAGCACCCCCTGCCGCGCATGGTGGCAAAATCCCCCTCCCCGATGGGGAAGGTTTGGGGCTGGTGCCAGAGCTCTCATTCGAGGAGCGCCGCCTGACAACCACACCAGGGGTTCTTGTCCCCCACCCGCTACTCCAGCGCGCACGCTACCTCCCTGAACAGACAGCAATCCGCGCTGCAAATGGCACAACGTGGAGCTATGCCACGCTCGCGAGGATGGCGAAAATATCTGCCCAGGCGCTGCGCTCACACACGATCTCACACGGCGATCGCGTCGGCGTATTGGCGACGAATCACCCTCTCCTCGCCGCAGTCATCCACGGCATTTCATTGCTCGGCGGGGTCGCGATCTTGCTGCATCCACAGCAAACAAGTGTGGAGTTGGCGGCAAAGTTAAAGGCATCCAGGCCAAGGCTGGTGGTCGCCTCGAGCGGGTTGGTGGAAAAGCTCGGCGAACATCCGTGCGTGTTGCTGGAATCTCTCTTCGAGGGAGAGCCCGCAGACGAGGCAACGCTCCAACAACGCGTCTCGCTCGACGCGCTGCATTCTGTGGTGTTCACCTCAGGGACCACAGGGGATGCAAGACTTGTCGCGTTGTCCTGGCAGAATCTTATTTTTAGCGCCACAGGATCGGCGATACAGCTCGGACACTTGCCGACTGATCGCTGGCTCGCGGCGATGCCCTTGTGTCATGTGGCGGGGCTTTCCATCGTAATGCGTTGCGTGATCCTCGGGACAACCGTGGAGCTTCACGAGACCTTCGATGCGAGCGCTTGCGCCGATGCGATCGTGGAAGGCAAGGCGACGATGATTTCAGTGGTCGCGCGTATGCTACGCGAGATCCTGGAAGCACTCGGTGGCCGCCGTCCGTCTCCAGCGTTCAGGCTCGCGCTCGTGGGAGGGGGACCGATCCCTCCCGATCTGCTCGCGGCGAGCAGCGCGGCAGGAATCCCTTGCTCGCCGACCTATGGGATGAGCGAGGGGGCATCGCAACTGGCGACGAGACCACCAACCACGATCCTCGATGGGGCGAACGTCGGGTGGCCACTTATCTGGACCGAGATGCGGTTGGCGAATGAACCCGAAGGAGAACTCGAAGCTCGTGGACCAACCATAAGCCCGGGTTACATGAGTGTTCGCGATGGCGAGCACGTGCTGGAGCCAGGCATCGATGAGGAAGGTTGGTTCGCGACGGGTGATTGGGGGGCACGCCTCGATGATCATTCGTTCGAGATCCTGGATCGACGCACCGATCGTATCGTGAGTGGGGGAGAAAACGTCTCACCGACCAGGGTCGAGAACGTCTTGCGACAACTCGGCTCGGTGGACGATGTGTGCGTGGTGGGGATGCCCGATCCTGATTGGGGACATCGCGTCGTCGCGGTCGTCACACTCAAGCCCGGCGAGCAAATCACCGAAGACGAAATCCTCGCCGCTTGCGCGACCAGGCTGGCGACATTCGAGACACCACGCGAGGTGCATTTCTGGGACGTCTTGCCGCGCTCATCGCTGATGAAAATCAGTCGACAACGCGTCAGGCAAAGGCTGTCACAAGGCACCATGGACGAGAAGAAACGAGCCCGATAGCGAGGACCGCCTACTCCTGGCATCGAGTAGTCAGGAATGGTATGGACCTCCACGATTTGTCTGGGCATCCAAGTAGGGGCCCAGACCCCCGAGAAAGAGAATGACGTGAAGATCATCAAGCTTCAAAACGCGGACGACATCAAACGCATCAAGGGCGAGCTTCAGAAGCTCGGGCTCTGGACCAGCGTTTACGAGAACGCAGCGGAGACCTTCTTGCTCTCCTCCGACGACTCGACCGCTGCTCAGGATCAAGCCATCCTCGCCATCGACGGCATCGAAAGCGTCTCGGTTTCCAAGAGCCCGCATCCCCTCATGGATCGTCAGCCCGACAGGGCCGAGTTCGGAGGGATCAGCATCGGCGGTGAACGCCCTGTGTTGATGGCGGGGCCTTGCAGCGTCGAGAGCGAGGAACAAATCCACCAGGCCGCAGCGATGGTCGCCAACGCTGGCGCCACGGTCCTGCGCGGAGGATGCTTCAAGCCACGCACCAACCCCTACAGCTTCCAGGGCGTCGGTCCGGAAGGGCTCGGGTGGATGCGCGAGGCTGCCAACGCACATGATTTGTTGGTGGTCACAGAGGCGATGAGCCCGACGCAGGTCGACATCGTTGGCAAGCACGCCGACATCTTCCAAATCGGCGCGCGCAACATGCAGAACTTCGACCTCTTGCACGCGGTGGGACGCGCCAACATGCCGGTCCTGCTCAAGCGAGGGTTGAGTTCGACGTTGAGCGAGTGGCTGCAAGCCGCAGAGCACGTCCTCTACTCTGGCGCGAGCCACGTGATCCTGTGCGAACGTGGAGTACGTGGATTCGATGGTTCGACCCGGTTCCTGTTTGACCTGGGCGCCGTCGCCGTCATCCGACACATTCACAACCTCCCGATCATCGCAGATCCATCGCACGCGACAGGCCGAAAGGACCTGATCCCTCATATGGGAGCGGCAGCGCTGGCGGCAGGCGCGGACGGACTTATCATCGAAGCGCATCCTCGACCCGAGGATGCTTGTAGCGACGGCCCACAACAGCTGTCACCCGAAGCACTCGAAGCCGCAGCGCGACGTTGGGGCTTCATCTCTTGAGGCGAGAGGCGCGATAAACGCGCCCCTCCTCGCCTCACTTTCTCCACCCAAAGGAGAGCCAGATGACCACACAAGATAACGAGACGCCATCCGGCGCGATCAAGGAACTCGACGGCGGCAACGGCGAGATGTTCGATCAGATCGCTGGCCGCTACGACCTGCTCAACCGCATCATGTCCATGGGCCAGGATCAGTACTGGCGCAGGCGCGCAGTCAAGGCGCTGGAGCTGCGCGACGGAGACACGATCCTCGATGTGGCGACCGGGACTGGAGATCTGGCGATCATGATCGCCAGCAAGAACCCAGGCGTGAACGTGCGTGGCGTGGACCCGAGCAAGAACATGATCGGCGTCGGAAACGTCAAGGTCGCACAACGCGCACTGCAAAAACGCGTCGAGCTCGAGATCGGAGATGGCCTCGCGCTCCCTTACGAGGAGGATCGATTCGACGGTGCGGTGGTCGCGTTTGGCATCCGCAACTTCCCGGATCGCCTTCAAGGATTGCGCGAGATGCGCCGCGTAACCGGCCCTGGGCGTAAAGTCGTGATCCTCGAGCTCGGCGAGCCCGAACGCGGGCTCATGTCACTCGCCGCAAAAACCTACATCCATCATGTGGTCCCAGCCGTCGGCGCAGCGCTCTCCGGCAAGCAAGAGTACAAGTACCTTCAGGAGTCGATCGCAGCGTTTCCTCCACCAGCGCAGTTCGAAGAGCTGATGCGCGAGGCAGGCTTGAAGAACGTCTCCTCCACGCCGCTCTCGTTTGGCGCGGTGAACCTGTTTGTAGGCACCGTGTAACTCGAGGTCGATGACCACCAAAAAATGAGGCGAGGCGGTATGGAGCATCATACCGCCACGCCTCATTTTTTGGTGGCTGGTGAGGCCGAGATCAGGACAACCACTTCCCACCGGCATCGATCACAGCCTTGCGCTGGAGATCGGTGAGTTCCTTGATCCCTTTCTCAGCGAGGTCGAGGAGCTGGTTGAGTTCCTTGCGAGAGAAGGTCGCGCCCTCGCCCGTCCCTTGAACCTCGATCAGATCGAGCCCGCCGGTCATGATCACGTTCATGTCCACCTCGGCGGCGCTGTCCTCGACGTAGGGCAGATCGAGCACAGGTTGGCCATCGACCACGCCGCAAGAGATCGCCGCGACGCTCTGGCTAAAGGGGAGCTTCTCGATGACGCCATCCTGGATCAACTTGTTGCACGCGAGCATGAGCGCGACGAAGCCACCGGTGATGCTCGCGGTTCGCGTGCCGCCATCTGCCTGAAGGACGTCGCAATCGATGGTGATCGTGCGAGCGCCGAGCGCTTCGAGATCGACCACAGCGCGCAGGCTCCGCCCGATCAAGCGTTGGATCTCCTGAGTGCGGCCGCCGACGCTCCTGCGCTCACGGCGTGCGCGTGGGGCTGTGGAGCCAGGGAGCATCGAGTACTCGCCAGTCACCCAGCCTCGCTCCGGGCCATCCTGGTATTTCATCCAACGAGGCACGTCGTTCTCGACGCTCGCTGTGCACAACACCATGGTTTGCCCTGCGCGGATAAGGACGCTCCCCATGGGAACATCGGTGAATCCGGTTTGAATCGAAATCGAACGAAGTTGGTCTACATCGCGGCCATCTGCTCTGCTCATCGTACCCTCTGCTTTTGTTTTGCGTGAAGACGTTTGGAGACATCTTCAGTGTGGTAGGTTTCTTATCGAGGGTCATTGTGCGGATGCAGGAGTGAATGTCCAGCATCCTCCCGCCCCAACCACGCGAGGTTTCATCCATGACCGAGGAACGCTACCTGATCGTGAACCACATCTACATCACGGATGAGGAAATCACCGTTGGCGTGACCGACAGCGAGCGCTGGTCCTGGGAGTTCGAGGATAACCACTCGGGCGCCGACGCGAAGACCCACCTCTGGGCGACGCTCACCTTGAAAGGAGGGCGTTGTGTGCCTCCCGAAAATATCGGCATCTACTGCGCGAGGGAAGATCCACTCCGCGCACTCGTCGAGGCGAACATCAACGCCGTGCTCGCGCTCGCGTGGCGCATACTTGACGAACAACTCGATCCGGCGAAGTCGCGCGAGCGCTACTTTGGCAGAGTCCTCGGTGAATCCGGCTTAGACAGCTGATCATCGCGCCATCCTGTGCGGCGAGAGGAGGAGGCAAGAGGTGGCCCCTCGCCTCGGGTGGTGGCGCGCTTTTGAAAAGACAGGTTCAGGCCCTCCCACCCTTCGGGGCCTTAAAACCCCACCCGCCTTTCGCCTACCAAACGCACCGCGGCCTTCTGACCCGAGAGCCCACCCAGAACAGGTCGTGGCTCGTCGCGCAGGTTCGCCGGCGCCGCACTCAAAACCACACTCTCGATGATCCTGCATGCGTGCGTTCGTGGCACGACTTCGCCGTTGGCCGACGGACGAGGAAGGCATCCTTGTTTTCGGGGAAATCGGTGAAAATATTGCGTCGAAGACAATAAAAAACCCACGCATCGAAGAAGCGTGGGTCATCTACACGAATTTGAGGTCAGGGCGAAAATCACTCGTCGCGTTGCTTTGCCATCGAGGAGTCAAATGTCTCGATAGCCGTGATCAAAGCCTCCACGACCCTGGTTTGATGGCGATCTCGCGTCAATGTCTTGCCCTCGGTCGGGTGCGTCACAAAACCTGCCTCGACAACCACCGCAGGCATCAACGCCCCGCGTAAGACGCCAAAGTTTGCCTGCTTCACGCCACGATCGCGCGACCCCGTCCCTTTGACGAGTTCTTGCTGAATGAACTCGGCGAGCATGCCGCTGTCGCGGTGTTGTCTCGCTCGCTCCATGTCACGCTGCATCTTCAGCATCGCATCATTGGCGATGCCCTGCTCCTTTGCATCCGCCGCGAGCACTTCCTTGCCTCCAATACCCGCCGCCGTCGGCGTGCTCGAGGCGAGCTCTGCGCTCTTCTTTGGCGCCTCGCCAGGGATCGCCTGCTCGGTCGTCAAGAAGTAGGTCTCGACGCCAATGGCACGCTCGTGCACCGCAGCGTTGTAATGCAGCGAAATAAACAGGTCCGCGTCGATCTGGTTGGCCATGTGGATTCGCTCGCTCAACGTCAGCGAACGATCCCAGTAACGCGTCATCACGATGCGCGCGTTCGGGTAACGCTCCTGAAGCGTATCGCGAAGCTGATAGGCCAGCTCCATCGTCAAGAACTTCTCGTGCACCTCGGCCACACCGATAGCGCCCTGGTTCTCACCGCCATGACCCGGATCGATCACGATCGTCTGGATGTACTCGAATTCCTGTGGGGCTGCCTTCTTTGGCTCCTGGCCAAGTTGGTCGATGGCCAGCATCCTCGTCTGCTCTCGGATCGAGAAGACGGTGCCCACGTCGATCCCTCGGAATGCTGGCGGCCCCGCCACGGCAACAGCCGGGACAAGGAGTACGCCCGCGAGCATGCAACACGCGGCTGCTCCGAGCGCGCGAACACATGAGGATCGGATAGATTTTGATCGGTGCTGTGGTTCTCTCATGACTGCGCTCCTTGACATCCTTGTCTTTGGCCGACCCCGCATCCTGCGAGATCATGTGGCTGGCGAGTCCCCGCGCGTTCCTCATGAACGCGCGTGATATGTTCTTCGAGCGCAACTCCCTGTGCTCGAAAGTAAAGCGTCGCGTCTTCAGGTTATCGACCTGAAGGCATTCGTCAAAAAAATTGACGCACTTGCTGACGCTTCTTTCCCGAGCACTGGCGCTCTCTTATTGGAGGAGCTCTTCCTTGACCTCCTCTTCACTGACACGACCCATCCTATCCCCGCGCGCGATCGAGATCAACCGACGCCCCGATCGAGCAGCCCGCTTTTGATCGCGCTCGATGCAAACCTTCCCTCATGGAGCATCCTCGAGGATGCTCTTCAGCCAACGCTCGACCTCGACGCGAACCTCGTTGGCTCGCTCCTTTTGAATCGTCAACATGACCCCTTCCTTCTCGTGTCCTCCTCTGGTGGAAAACCCCGGCATCACCCTGGAGTTCGGGCACAACGCCTTCACCTGATCGAAGCCCTTGCCAACGCCGTAGCCTGCGTTGGTATTGAACGGTGCCACCTTCTTCCCGCTCAGATCGTGCGTCGAGAGAAAGCTCTTCATGGGAGGCGGCATCTGCATATCCCATGTGGGAAACCCGAGAAACACGACGCTGTATCGCCCGAAGTCCTTCACCCTGGTTTTTAGAGGCGGCAAGTAACCGCGTTTGTTCTCTCGATCGACCTGAAGCACGATCCGATCATAATCCTCGGGATAGGGCGTCTCGAGCTCGAGCTCGACAAGATTCCCGCCCGTCGCATCTCGAATCATCCTTGCCAGCGCGCTCGTGTTCTCGGTTCGCGACACGTAGACAATGAGCACGTCTTCTCTCACTCGTGTCTTCTTGCTCTGTTCAGGTCGCGCCACTTTCTCCTGGGCAACTGACGAGCTCATGGAGAACATCGCCAGGGCAGACAGCAGCGCGATCGCGATGCGTGGATTCATCCTCATTGCTCCTCCTCGTGTTCATATTCAAAGAGAGGGGACGCTCATGGGAGCGGTGACATGCCGTGTGTTCCCTTCGATGTGGTGCCTGTCCGCGCGCCCAGATCTTGCGCGGCGCTGAGGGCCTCAGGAGCCCTGGCTCCGGTCACACCGATCGAGGTATAGCCCGCCTCAAGCTCCTCCATATCTTCGGCGGTCAACGAGATGCCGAGCGCCCCCATGTTTTCCGCGAGGTGCAATGGGTTGGTTGTTCCAGGGATCGGCACGATCCACGGTTCTCGAGCGAGCAACCATGCCAACGCGATCTGTCCAGAGGTCGCGTCGTGACGCTTTCCTACACGATAGAGAAGCTCGACCAAGGGGAAGTTGGCTCGACGCGCATCTGGAAGAAACCGAGGAAACTTCAGCATCTCGCGAAGGTCATTGGGCTGAAGCACCGTCGAAGGTGTGATGTCTCCTGCAAAGAAACCCATCCCGATCGGACTCCAGGGAACAAAGCCGATGCCGAGCTCCTTGCATGTCGGCAACACCTCGGGCTCGGGCGCCCGCGTCCAGAACGAGTACTCGTTTTGAACTGCGGTCACCGGGAAGACCGCGTGGGCTCTTCGGATCGTCGCGGCGCCAGCCTCGGAGAGGCCGAAGTGCTTGACCTTGCCTTGCGCGGCGAGCTCCTTGATGGCGTTGGCGAGGTGCTCGATCGGGACCTTCGGATCGACTCGGTGTTGGTAGAGGATGTCGATGCGATCGGTCTTCAGGCGCCCCAGGCATCGCTCGACTGCCTTCTTGACGTACTCGGGCTGGCTGTTCAGACCGACGCGCTCACCGGCAGGAGTCACCTCGAACCCGATCTTTGTCGCGATGACCACCTCATCGCGAAACGGCGCGATCGCCTCCCCCACGATCTCTTCGCTCACAAAGGGTCCATACACTTCGGCCGTATCGAAGAAGGTCACGCCATGCTCGTAATACGCATCGCGGATCAGCCGGATGGCGTCCTTTCTCTCAGGCGTATGACCGTACGCCCACGCGACGTTCATGCACCCGAACCCGAGCGCTGACACCTCCAGTGAGCCGAGCTTTCGCTTGCTCGGCGTAGTAGGCTGCGCCCTGGCGCCCTTGCTATTCGCTGGCGTCGATGAGGATGTCTTCCCCTCATCAGCCTCGGCGGCCGTTTTGCTCGTGTTGTTGCAACCTGCGCCAGACAACACCATCGAGCCCGCGCCGATCGTCGCCCCGATCAAAAAGTTCCTGCGTCCCAACTTCGTTTCTTTCTCTCGCTCTTCCATCTCGTCGCTCCTTTGCTTCGTTCCGGGTGACATGA
The DNA here is from genome assembly GCA_036155555.1 of Myxococcota bacterium. Lineage (GTDB taxonomy): Bacteria > Myxococcota_A > Bradymonadia > Bradymonadales > Bradymonadaceae > JAYZVO01. Next base: position 1,029 of record JAYZVO010000075.1, on the reverse strand, counting down.
ACAAAGTAAGGAGCATGGATGCGACTGAAAACATTTACAAAATTACGAACCTCATTAGAAAAACTTAACAATCCAACATCGCCGCACGCGCTACCTCGACAAACGCCGCGAGCGCTGGCGATACCTGCGCACGGCTCGGATAATACAGAAAAAGACCGGGAACCATCGGGGCGTACTCCGCCAGCACGACCTCGAGCTCGCCGCGCGCGAGCTCCCCTTCGAGCTTGGGCTCGAGGGTATACAACAACCCGATCCCCTCGACGGCCAACCTGACAGTGAGCGCGAAACTATCCGATGTCACCGGGCCATCCACAGGCACCCGCCATGACCGATCGTCCTGCTCGAAGCGCCACGAGTTTTGAACACGGGTTGGCGAGAACCTCGTGCGCAGACACTCGTGATGTTGCAACTCGTCCGGCGTCGTGGGGCGGCCGTGTCGCTCGAAATAAGAAGGCGCGCCCGCGACGACGATATGTGCAGGCTCTGTGAGCCGCACTTGCACCATGTCGAGGTCGATCGAGTGAATCAGACGAATCCCGGCATCCAATCCTTCAGCGACGGTATCCACGAAGTTATCCTCGACGCGAACGTCGACCTTGACCCCCGGATACGCCCTTGCAAACCGCGGGAGAACTCGCGCGAGAACCATGGAAACCGCCGCCGTTGGCACAGAGATTCGCACCGTGCCCGTCACCACCCCCGACGGCAAATCGACGCTGCGGAGCGCCTCGACCGCCTGGTCGATGGCAGGTCCTGCGGTCTCGAGTAAACGGCGCCCCTCATCCGTCAGCGAGACGCTGCGCGTGGTTCGGTTTAGCAACGTCACCCCGAGCTGCTCCTCGAGGCCACGCACCGACTGACTCAACGCGGAAGCCGTCACGCCGAGATCCTTCGCCGCCGCCGCATAGCTAAGCTGTCTGGCGACCGCGATAAAGGAGTGGAGCGCGTTCAATGATGTGTTTGCCATAATCAGCCACCCAAACTCTCCCAGTGAGCGGCGAGGAGCACCTGCACTCAGGTGCTCCTCGC
>JAYZVO010000074.1:0-24365 GCA_036155555.1 Myxococcota bacterium | reverse complement strand
CCCGAGGGGCGCGAGCATGCTCGCGCCCCTCGGGCTCTTTCTACACGTCCCTGGGAAACCAGGGGTTTTTTATGCAGCTCTTGCGATCTGCGCGCGCAGGTCAGGCGCTTTGCTCGTCGCCGCCGAGGTCGAGGTCGGCTTTGGTCGCCACGGGCAGCCCGTAGTGCTCGCGGATCTGGTTCTCGATCTCGAGCATCATGTCGGGGTTGTCCTTCAAGGTCTGCTTGGAGTTCTCGCGACCCTGACCGAGGCGCTCGTCTCCGTACGAGTACCAGGAGCCCGCCTTGTCGATGATGTTGAGCTCTGCGCCGAGGTCGAGCACGTCGCCCTCGCGGCTGATGCCCTGGCCGTACATGATGTCGAACTCTGCCTCGCGGAAGGGGGACGCCATCTTGTTCTTGACGACCTTGACGCGGGTGCGGTTGCCGACGATGTCGCTGCCATCCTTGATGGCGCCGATGCGGCGGATGTCGAGACGTTGCGTGCAGTAGAACTTGAGCGCGTTACCGCCCGAGGTGGTCTCTGGCGAGCCGAACATGACGCCGATCTTCATACGGATCTGGTTGATGAAGATGACGGTGCAGTTGGACTTGTTGATCGAGCCGGTCAACTTACGCAGCGCCTGGCTCATGAGGCGAGCCTGGAGGCCGACGTGGGTATCCCCCATCTCACCCTCGATCTCGGCGCGTGGGGTGAGCGCGGCGACGGAGTCGACGATCACGAGGTCCACTGCGTTCGAGCGCACCAGCATATCTGCGATCTCGAGCGCTTGCTCACCGGTGTCGGGCTGGCTGACGAGCATCTCCTGGACGTTCACGCCGAGGGAGGCTGCGTATTTGATGTCGAGCGCGTGCTCGGCGTCGATGAAGGCAGCCACGCCGCCTGCTTGCTGTGCGCTCGCGATGGCGTGCAGCGTCAGCGTCGTCTTACCCGAGGACTCAGGGCCGTAAATCTCGATGATGCGACCGCGAGGGAACCCACCGATTCCGAGCGCGATGTCGATCGAGATGCTTTGGGTGGAGATGACATCCGAGCCGTCGACGACGGGGTCATCGCCGAGTTGCATGATCGAGCCCGCGCCGAACTGCTTCTCGATTGCCTTGAGGGTCATGTCGAGAGCTTTTGCCTTGTCCGTACCGATGTTGACTTTCTTAGCCATGATTTCTTCTCCTTGAAGATTCCGAAGCGCTCTTTCGCGGTGTCGGTTTATGAAGTGAATTGTTCGATTCAGGTCTAAACGTTTGTGTAGGGGTGTCTCCCCTCGACGTGTTGAATCCTAGTGATTTCTACCCAAAACGCAAAGGTCTTAATCGTCGCATATACGATCAAAAATGATTCTGGCCGTTTTTTGCGCACCGAAATTCGCCTCGAAAGCGCGTTGAAAATTGTGTCTTGTTAAGTGAAATAGCGCACCAAACGCTATTTTGGGGCGCGCTGTACGAGAACGCCCTCGATAGGTTTTCGGCAGGGGGCTCTTCGATGTTGCTTCGCGCGCACACTTTTTCGATGAAAATCAACGCATTGGCGTCAAGGTGCGCTTTCTAGAGCGGTCCCGGCGCCATCATAAAAAGGAGGGTTGGAGGCGCGGGAAGGGTCGTTTTTGATCGTTTGGCGAACGAATGACACTTTTTTGAAGTTTTTTGCTCGGAGGGCAAAAAAAGTATCTTCGGGGTGTTCAGTTCTCGCCCAGCAAGAAGCGGTTGATCACGCGGTAATTCACGCCTTCGACGTCCTGATCCACAGCAAACAACACGAGATCCTTGATGGTGGAGGCGCCAAAGCCTCGCTCTTCAAACTGCGAGAGCGTCTCGAGCAGGGCCGCTTCCTTCCCGTTCCTCGCCCTCCCGAGCATCAACCTCGGCTTGAAGGGGCGCTCGTCATACGGGATGCCGATTTTTTCGAGCTCCTGCTCGAGCGCGCGGCGCAACAACCCGAGCACCTCGCCAGATTGCTTGTCCAGGCACGCCCACAGGATCGAGGCGTCTTCGCTGCCGGGGGAGCCCTCGATCCGCTTGCACTCGGTCTGGAAGGGGAACAGCGGCGACACCAGCGCGCGCAGGCGCTCCTCGAGCAGCTCGATCAGCGCGCTGTCCACCTGCCCCAGATACTTCAGCGTCAGGTGGATGTTCTCCGGGTGAACCCAGCGCACCATCCCTGGCTCGCTGAGCGCATCGTCGAACTCTTCTTGCAGCTCCATAAGCTGCTCGGCCACAGCGATCGAGAGCTCGATCGCGATAAAGAGACGCTCGGACAAAGGGGCTCCTGTTTCTCGCCAGCGCTTGTGGGCGCTGGCGTCTCTATCGTCATGAGTTTTATTCGCGCGAAGAAGAGGAACGGGGGATGATCCTCTCTTCACAATGGGTGGAAGATCGCCAGGATCGTCACGAGATGCCTCGCGCTGCCCAGACCTCATCCTCAGAGTACGGGCCGCTCACAGGCCGCTCGCCCATCTCATCTCCCTGGAGCGTCCATAACAGAAGACTCGCGGCGATGTAAACGCTTGCCTGGCGCACCTGCTCCCGGCTTCTCCCCGAGAGCAGCACTTGCCGATGGTAGGTCCCCTGCGGCGTGGCGAGCGCGAAGTGCACCGTCCCCACAGGCTTCTCGGGCGTCCCGCCGCCCGGTCCTGCGATCCCCGAGACGCCCAGCCCATACGTCGCGCCAGCGACCTTCCTCACGCCGCTCGCCATCTGACACACCGTCTGCGCGCTGACCGCGCCGAAGCGCTCGATGATCTCGGCGTCCACTCCCACGAGCGATGATTTCGACGCGTTGGAGTAAGTGATAAAGCTCTGCTCGATGTAGGCCGAGGAGCCCGCGACCGCCGTGAACGCGCCCGCCAGTAACCCCGCAGTGCAAGACTCCGCCGCGCTTACCGTCGCGTTCGCCTCGATCAACAGCCTCGCCAGGTGCTCGAACAACTGCTCGTCATCCGCGCCCACGAGGTAAGCAGAGACGCGCGCTCGGACAAAGCGCTCGAGTGTCGCGAGCGCCTCGCTCTCCTCGCCAAAAAGACTCAGCGTCAACGTGGGGAAGTCCGCGCGCCACGCCACCTGCACCCCTTGCTCCGCTGCCAACCCATCGATCCCGGTCAACAGATCCTCGAGCTGGCTCTCGCCGACTCCAAAGAAGTGCAGGCTCCGTCGCATTCGCTGCCGAGGCGCTTCCCCGCCCGCGCGCACGAGCCACGCGTCGAGGTGTTGCTCCAAAAACCACCCCATCTCGCGTGGCACCCCTGGCATGCTGACCACCAGCGCGCCGTTTAGCTCGACGGCAAAACTTGACGCCGAGCCCACCTCGCTCGCGATGATCGAGGCGCCCTCGGGGAAGGTCGCCTGCTTTCGGTTGTTCTCGGTGAACGGGTAGTTCTTCTTCCTCATCCGATCGAGGATGCGTTCGAGATCCTCGTGATCCTCTCGTAACGCCACGCCCAGCAGCGACGCGATCGCGTCGCGCGTGCGATCATCGCTCGTTGGCCCGAGGCCGCCCGTGACGAGCAAGAGATCGCACCCCTCACTGCTCGAAGCGATCGCGTCCTCGATCGCCTCCATCGCGTCATCGACCAGCACGACCCTGTCCAGGCGCTGCCCTCGCTCGGCGAGCAACCTGCCCATGGTCCAGATGTTGAGGTCGCGGACGCGACCATCGAGAAGCTCGTCACCAGTGCACACCGCTCGCACGATCATCTCTTCTCGCTCGCTTGTCTCGAGGTTTGCCGCGCCTTCTCGTGGGCGCGTCCTGGAAAAAGAAGTCCGCATCGGACACGACCTTACGCGCTTGCGACTTGACCGGCCAGCCGTTTGTCTGTTTCTTATGCCATGGTGTAAGCGGCAGGGGGGTGTGAGAGATTTGGCGAAAGTGAGTTCGCCAAACACTCGTGGAGTTTGCGTGAACGTGGTATTCGGGGCTATGATGGCCGCTGAGATCATCGCGTCGGCTCGAGCTCTTTAAGAATCCAGGCTCGCCAAGATGGGTCGAGGCTCCGATTGCCCGCGCGAAGATGTGCGACGTGATCTTATTGTTCCCCCACGGTGGTCTATCAGGACTCATCAACCTGTGAAGACCTCGAGGTACTCACTGTATGTCCGAGACGTTCGGCCAATACCAATTGATTCGCAAGATCGCTCACGGAGGCATGGCCGAGGTGTTCCTCGCCAGCCGCCAGGGTGAAATCGGTGGCTTCACCAAACAAGTCGCCATCAAACGGATCTATCAACACCTGGCCGAAGATCCCGAACTCATCACGATGTTCTTTGATGAGGCGAGGATCGCTGCCCAGTTGAACCATCCCAACATCGTCCAGATTTATGATCTGGGGCAGATCGATGGCTTCTTCTATATCGCCATGGAGTTTATCCATGGTCGCGATGTGCGCTCGATCTGCGAGCGCGGGATTCAGGTCTCGAACTTCCTCCCGATCCCGACCGCCGTAAAGCTCGTGGCCGAGTCCGCAGCAGGGCTTCACTACGCGCACACACGCGCTGATAACTCCGGCACGCCGCTCAATATCGTCCACCGCGACGTCTCCCCACAAAACATCCTGGTTGCCATGAACGGCGGCGTGAAGGTGTGTGACTTCGGGATCGCCAAGGCCGAGGAGCGCCTCACGCACACGCGCACCGGGCAGTTCAAGGGGAAGTTCGCCTACATGTCGCCCGAGCAAGTGATCGGCGATGGGCGCGCCATCGATCTGCGCAGTGATATCTTCTCGCTCGGCATCGTCCTCTACGAGATCACCGTCTGCACGCGCCTCTTCCGCGGCAAGAACGACTACGACACCATCCGCATGGTGGCTGAATCCGACGTGAAGTTGCCCACGCAGGTGCGCGCGAACTTCCCGCCGGAGCTCGAGCGCATCATCATGAAGTCGCTCTCCAGAGAACCCTCGCAGCGCTATCAGACCGCCGAGGAGATGCAGGTCGAACTCGAGGAGTGGTTGCTCGAACAACGCGCCAAGACGAGCCCCGTGCACATCGCGCGTTACATGGCGCAGATCTTCCCCGAGATGGTCGAGAAGCCAGGCGGGATCAGCGAGGATATGACCGTCGAGCGCGACATCTCCGATCTTGTCGCCAGCGGCTCCTTCCCGACAAACCTCGGCGCCAACGCCGAACCTCAGGAGCCCCACACCGCCATCGCCACCGCGCCATCGAGCCCCTCGTCACTCCAGGCCGTGGTCTCGAAGCCCGCGCCTGCTCCCGCCTACGAGGCAGAGGATGAGTGGGATGACATGGACGCCACCGGCCAGGTCAATATCAGCAACTTCCAGCAGGCGCTCCAGCGCGACAAGGTCAGCGTCGACGAGTCCTCCTTCCCCTCCGGGCAACAGGAGTACACGCCGACGCCGCGCGAGCGGCACATGACCCCGATCGCACAACAGAGCTCCTTCCAGGGGATCGCCGAGCAGCGCCAACCCGCGAGCATCTCCGCCTCCTGGTCTTCCGAGCCCGCGCCCGCAGCGCAGTCCCAGCAACAAAACCAGCTGGCCAATCAACGCACCTCGGGCTCCTATCCAAACGCCAACGCGGCCTGGAATCCGCAACAGCAACAGCCGCAAAGCAACGCGCAGCCGCTCCCGAACCTCAGCGGCATTGGCCAGGGCGCCCAGGGCCAGCAGTGGTCCTCTCAGGCCGCGAACCCGGTGCAACAACAGGCGCCGCAGCCACAGATACAACGCCCGCTCGAAGCCTCTCAGAGCACCGCTCTCCAGGGCTCCGGCGTGTCCAGGCCCTCTGGTCAGTGGAACGCAGCTGACCCCTCTGTCGAGGCGCAGAGCGTCTCGCAGCAAAATCAGTGGCAACAACAACAGCACGCGCAGCAATTCCAGGCGCCGCCTCCGCAACAGCAGGACTACTACCCGCAGCAAGAGCCGCAGCAGAACGTGCAGTGGCCCTCTGCCGGACCTCCTGCGCCAGTGACTGGCCCGCAGCCTGCGATCCAGCAGCAGCCCCAGGCGCAACCGCAGCCGGGCTACGCGCCACAACAACAGGGGTATCCTCGACAGCAGCCTGCCTACCACGCAGCCCACGAGCCAACCCCGCAGTCTGCCGCCCCTGCACAGTCGACCGACTTCGAGCCGATGGCCACCAGCGCTTCGATGTCCTATGACATCAAGGCGCTCCAGGCAAAGAGCAGGAACAAGAAGATCTTTATCCTCCTTGGCGGGCTCGTGGTCGTCGGCGTCATCGCCGCGGTCGTGATCACCGTCGGGATCGATCGCCCCGTTCCCGAGATCGAGGACCCCAACAAGATCGATCCCGACAAGCTCAAGGTCGAACCTCCAAAGCCGCTGCCTCGCATCGCCGTGGAGCTCGCCACAAAGCCCGAAGGCGCCCGCGTCGTCATCAACGGCGTCCTCGTCGAGGGCACCACGCCCGGCACCTTCGAACTCGCCGAGGGGAAGACCAACGAGGTCCTCTTCTACCACCCCGATCACGACCCCTTCTTCGCCATCATGGGCGGAACCGCCGGGGAAGTGCCCGAGGACGCTGTCGAACTCCCCGCAAAGGCCGAGGTCGCCGAGGAGAAGCAGGGGACCATCGTCGTCGAGAGCGAGCCGCTCGGTGGGATCGTCTTCCATAACGGAGAGCAGGTCGGCACCGCGCCGCAAACCTTGCGAAACCTCAACCCCGAGGTCGAGCACCATATCCTCGTCAAGAACAAGGGCTACTACGGCTACGCCGCTCTCGTTCGCCCGATCGCTGGCGAGGAGCAGACGATCCGCGCGCTGCTCGACCCGGAGTCGCAAGAATCCCGCAAGTTCACCGTGGATCTCTCCCTCGAGACCATGCCGCGTGGCGCGCAGGCAAAGGCCAACGACGAGTTCGCGGGCGTCACGCCAGCGCTCAAGCCCTACGATCGCCACAAGCACGTCGAGGTGACCTTCGAGGCCGCCAACTACAAGCCCCTCACCAGACGCCTCGAGACGCGCGGCGGCGTGGGTACGATCGTGATTCGCCCCGCACTCGAGAGCCTCACTCGCGAGAAGGGCAAGATCACGATCCTGCTCCCCAAAAACACCCAGAATGTCTACATCGGCAACAACCAGTACGACATCAAGTCGACCAAAAAGCTCGAAATGACCGAGGGCAAACACACCGCTGTCCTCGAGGTCGAAGGGGGCAAGCGCTTCGAAGGCGACTTCGAGGTCATCCCCGGCAAGCACACGCGCTACAAGGCCGAAGTCCTCAATGGCTCTCTTCGCTTGCGCAAGGTTAAATGATCGCACAGATTTTGTGAGGATCTTGCGCGCGGCGATTCCTGTGGTCTAATCAAAAAAGCTCCATGGATTCGGAGCTGCGCCGCCCGTCATTTTGACCGCGCGCCGAGCCACGAGGACTCAACCAGACAAGGAACCATGTCTACCCGCACACGCGTACTTGTTTCCCTTCTCGCTGCCTCTCTCGCGATCCTCTCGGCTTGCGATCGAGACACGGCCAAAGAAGACAACGCCCGAAACACCTCCGCGCCGTCCGCGCTCGAGGATGATTCGCTGCGCCGCTCGGGGATCGCCTTCATCGACGCGATCCCCGAACTCCTCGACGCCTCCGCCGATGCGCGCGCCAGGGCGTCGACCCCCTCACTCACGACCGCGCTCGAGCCTGGTAAAAAAGGCGCGCTCGCGCGACTCGAGGTCGAGCGCGCGAAGCTCGTGCGCGACCTCTACGCATCGCGCGAGTTCGAGCCAGTCTGGATCTCGCCAAACGGCGCCCTCACAGAGCAGGGCAAGGCGTGGCTCGAGATCCTCTCACAGGCAGAACCCAAACACGGCATCTTCGGCGCTGACGTGCGCTATCCCGCCGTTCAGGTTCGCCTCGAGCGCCTCGAACAGCCGCTGCTCTCGAGCAAATCACTCACCCTCGAGAAGGCCGAGCGCGAGCGCCTGCTTGCCTGGTTTGACAAGAACGCGTCGAACTTCGATGGCCCCATGGCCAACCAGGAGATCCTCGAGGCGCTGCTCACCGATGGCGAGCCGCTCTCGACGTTCGCGCAAACCCGCGAGGAGATCGTCAAGGATCGCAGCGATCGACAACGCGCGATTCTTGACGCCGAGCTGCTGCTCACAGACGCCATCCTCCGCTACGCCGCGCGTATGAAGGTCAACAACCTCGCGTGGGAGCGAGATCGCGCCTGGAAGCCCGAACTCGACATGCCAGAGGGCGCCAACGAGAAGACTCGCGCCCGCATCGAAGACGCTCGCCGCGACTTCTTGCTCGCAGACCTCATCACGCCCGTGTTCGCCTCCAACAAAGAGGTCACGCCGCTCCTCGAATCACTCGTTCCTCCCTTCGAACAATACCAACGCCTCGTCGGCGCCCACGAACGCTACGCCAAGCTCCACGAGCAGGGTGGGTGGGCGCCTCTCCCGGCGACCGTGATCGGCCTCAAGAATGGGGACAGCAAGCCCGAGGTGCGCCTGATCAAGGAGCGCCTGCGCGCCGAGGGTTTCTGGGGTGAAGAGGACTCGGAGGCTTACGGGCCAAAGCTCACCGAAGCCGTCAAACTCTACCAGTACACGCACCAGGTCTGGGAGAAGGGGATCATCACCGACGAGACATGGCGCAGCATGAACGTGCCTATCGAGCGTCGCTTCTGGCGCGTGCGCCAGAGCCTCGAGCGCTGGCGAAACATGCGCATCGGCGCCGACAAGGACTACGTCTACGTCAACATCCCGGACTTCCACACCGAGGTCTGGGAGGATGGCAAGCGCGAGATGCGCTTCAAGGTTGTCACGGGCTCGGCGCGTCGCGAGTGGGACACGAAGACTGGCGAAGTCTCCATGCCGCGCGCCACAGAGCTCTTTAGCGACGAGATGGAGTACATCGTCTTTAACCCTTACTGGAACGTGCCAAAGGGAATCACCGAGAGCGAGATCCTCCCGAAGCTCGAGGAGAACCCCAACTACCTCGAAGAGAACAACTACGAGTGGCACGAGACCTCGGTCGGAAACCGCATCCTGCGCCAGACTCCTGGCGTTCATAACGCGCTCGGACTGGTCAAGTTTCTCTTCCCCAACAAGCACGACATCTACCTGCACGACACCAACGAGAAGGGCTACTTCCGCTACCCCATTCGCGCCTTCTCACACGGATGCATGCGCGTGCACGAGCCAATGCAACTCGCCGAGTACCTGCTCAAGCGCGAGGGCAAATGGGATGAGAAGCGCGGCATCGACAAGTGGCTCCAGGGGGGCGGTGAGACCTGGATCAAGCTCGAGAACCCGCTGCCGGTTCACATCGAATACGTCGTCGTGCGCGTGGATGACGAGGGCCACACGCACTTCCTCGCAGATGTTTACAAGCTCGACCACGAGCCGATGACGCGCATGACTGCTGCCGATAAGGCGTTCCGCGTCCGCAAGCTCGCGAGGCAACTGACCTCGAAAACGATCGCCGAAAAACCCAGGCTGTGATCGTGACCTGCCTTGCGTGAAGTCTCTCTTTGCGCCACCTTTTAGAGCGTTGCTCCAAGATGATTCGCCATGAGTCGCTCGCGCCTTCTAAAAACTCTTTGGGGGAGGGCGTACTTTTTTGCTGACGGCACGCAACATCTGCGGTGGTTTGTCCGAAAACCCAGATGAAGCGAGCCGCCGAGGTGGCCAAAACCACGCCCACTTTTTTGCACCATTGCACGCGAGGCGTCGAATGACAGATCCAATTCAGGGGAGCGCGATGGCGTTCCAAAACCTTCAAAAGATCGGCCAGTCCGGCCTGGATCAAGCTGACAAGGCCGCAGACGCCAGCAAGCAGCCCGAGACATCCTTCAAGGATGTCATGCAACAAACCCAGGCGCCCGAAGAGACCAACGCTGCACAACAGGTCGAAGCTGTCGACTCGGGCGACAAGATCGATCCTGCCAAGAAACTCGATGACTTCATCAAGGGGGTCTTCGACGATCAGGATCGCATCGAGCAGATGATGGGGCGCTGCATGGATGGTGCGGACCTCTCACAAACGGATCTGCTCAAGCTCCAGTCGACCATCTACGCTTACGCGCAGAAGGTCGACCTGGCGAGCAAGGTGGTCGACAAGGCCACCGGCGGCCTCAAGCAAGTCATGAACACTCAGGTTTGAGGAGTCGACGATGTCTTCATTTACTCCAGCCAGGCGCGCGCTGCTCGCGTTGATCGTCCTTGGCATGTTCTCTGGCTGCACCGCAGAGGTTTACCATGACCTCGACGAAGCGAGCGCGAACGAGATGGTCGTCGCCCTCGAACAGCATGGCGTCGAGGCGAGCAAGGCTCCTGATCCTGCTGGCGAGGGAACCTGGCTTATCGAAGTCCCCACCGCGAGCCAGACAAAGGCGTGGCAGGTGCTCAAAGCGAGCGGTCTCCCGCGACCGAAGCCCGCGGGCTTCGAGCAAGTGTTCTCGGGCAGCGGGCTCGTTCCCACCGCCGAAGAAGAGCGCATGAAGTTCCAGTACGCCACCGCGCAGGAGCTTCGCCACAGCCTGCTCGCGGTCGATGGCATCGTCGACGCCAACGTCAACCTCGTGCTCCCGGCGAAGCAGCGCGTCCCGATGCCAAACCAGGAGCAGCCCCAGCCGCGCGCGTCCGTTCTGGTTAAATACCGCGCTGCGAGCGCGGCTCCAGACGCGGAAAAGGGCAAGAAGGTCGCGCACGCCACGAGCCCGATATCGGAGACCGAGATCAAGGATCTCGTCTCGGGCGGGGTCGAGGGGATGGCTCCAGAGCATGTCCGCGTCATCCTCAAGCCAGAGGCAATCAGCGCCAGCGCGCTCGCGAAACCTGATTACGTCCAGCTCGGGCCGCTCTCGATCGCGCCTGAATCACAGGGCGCCATGCGCGCCCTGGTCGGCGTCATCGTTGTGTTGATGTTGGCGCTCGTCGGGCTCGTCTCCTTCCTCGTGTTGAAGCTGCGTGGCGCGACCGATGCATAAGCGACAGGGCACAAGCGAGGCCGAAGCAGCGCTCGTCTGGGCGGCGGCGAAGTTTGGCGCGACAGAGGAGATGTTCGCCGCGCTCGAGCCAGCGTCACGCGAGGCCGTCAGGTCGAGCTGGCGCGCGGCAGATGCGCTCCCTCCCGGAGAAGAGCGCGAGCAAACGCTCGAGACATGGGCCGAGCAAGACCGCTGCAACGAGCGCCCCGAGGTCTTGCTCGCGAGCCTCGATAAGACACGCCAAAACTACCAGCTCTCGAATATGGATGCGCGCTGGCTTCGCCTCGCGCGCGCTGTTCTTGCTGGAGGAGACACCTTGCAGGTCTGCGTCAAACACGAGGGCACACGCGCTGTGGTCGCAAAACTCACCAGCGCCGAGGTGCTCCTCGCCAGACGCCCCGCTCGAGACGACCTCACGCTCGATCCTGAACTCGGCATCGGATTCGACGTCGCGCACCTGTGGCAATGGTCTCCACGATCACTCGAGCAACTGTTCGTTCGCATCGGCACGATGCAGCTCGCAGAGTCGTGGCGCCGGCTCGACCGGCGCCAGCTCGCGCGCTTGCTGCGTGGGATGCAAGATCGCCAGATGCTCGAGTGGGTTCGCCAGGATCTCGCCACCCCGCGCGAGGCCGACCGCGTCGAACTCACCCGCTTGCGCGAGGTCATCTCGGGGCTCACCAAACACTTCCCCGATCAGCGCGAGTTTGCCATGCACCTCGGCATGTTCTTCCTCGGCGTCGCCGCAGGGAGGCGGCACGCGCAACGCGTCGACGTCCTCGCCAGGAGGTTGCCCACGCACCTCTCGAACGCGCTGCGAGGTTACGCCGCGCAGACTCACCGCAGCTCGCGCCAGGGGCTCGAGATTCCCACCAGCGCAGCGATTCAAGCGCTCCTCGAGCGCTGGGCACCCGAAGAAGAAGGAGCTCTCTGATGAGTAGTGATGCGTCCTCTCCTGAAAACGAACCAGCCATCCAGCTTCCAAGCATCCTCAAGGCGACCGACCTCGCAGAGAGCGGGCGTGGGGAGTCGATCCACGCGCTCTTCTCGGAGGAGCAAGCGCCGCGCATGATCAAGCGCCGAGTCTGGCGCAGCATCAGACAGGTCCACGACGCGCTCTCCGAGGCGGACGCTGAGGCAAAGCGCATCGTCGAGGAAGCCGAGGCCAACGCCGCGGCCATCCGCGAGGAAGCTCGTGAGGCAGGATTCCAGGAGGGCTTGCGCGAGCTCACGCGCGCGCTCGCAGCCGCGCGCGACGAGTACACTCGCGTGATGGAGGAGTCCGAAGAGGATATGCTCGAGCTCGCCGTGCGCATGGCCGAACGCATCGTTCGCCGTCGCATCGAGCTCGATCCTGCGACCTCGGCAGAGATCACGCGCGGTTGCCTGGAGCTCGTGCGCGACAGGCAACAAATCACTGTGTTTGCCAACCCCGAGGACATCCCCACGCTCGAGCAATGGCGAGAATCACTCGTGGAGGTCGTCGAAGCGAGGTTGATCCACTTCGAGCCCGACCCTGGCGTGGGGCGGGGCGGCTGCATGATCGAAACCGAGGCGGGGCGCGTGGACGCGCGCCTCGAGGTGCAACTCGAATCCTTCAAGCGCGCGTTGATGGCATGAGCGACGAACAACAGAGAAAGAGACCCGGTTTAAAGCGCTACCTCGACCGCCTCGACAGCGCCACACCCGTGATCGTTCGAGGCAAGGTCCGCGAGGTCACAGGGCTCATCGTGCGCGCCAGTGTGCCCGATGTCGCCGTCGGTGATCTCGTCCGCATCATCAGCCGCGGCGGCCAGATCAAGCTCGCTGAAGTTGTCGGCTTCAAGGACGAACTCGCGGTGTTGATGCCGCTCGGAGATGTCGATGGCATCGGCCCGGACTCCGAGGTCGAGCCCACAGGAAAGCCGCTCTCGATCCAGTGCGGAGAAGGACTGCTCGGGCGCGTGCTCGATGGGGTGGGGCGCCCGATCGATGGCGGCCCCGAGCTCACAGGTCCTGGCTTTGTCGAGTGGCCGATCATGCGCGATCCTCCCGATCCACTCGCCAGAAAACGGGTCACCGAGTCGCTCTCGATGGGCATCCGCGCCATCGATGGCTTGCTCACTGTGGGCGAGGGGCAGCGCGTCGGGTTGTTCGCTGGCTCGGGCGTCGGGAAGTCGACGCTGATGGGGCAAATCGCGCGCGGCTCGGACGCCGAGGTCGTGATCATCAGCCTGATCGGCGAGCGTGGTAGGGAGGTTCGTGACTTCCTCGAGGAGGTTCTTGGCGATGAGGGGATGGAGCGCGCCGTGATCATCTGCGCGACCTCGGATCAGCCAAGCCTCGTGCGCCTCAAGTCCGCTTACGTGGCGACCGCCGTGGCCGAGTGGTTTCGCTCCCAGGGCAAGAAAGTGCTCATGATGATGGACTCCGTCACGCGGTTCGCGCGCGCCCAACGCGAGGTCGGGCTCGCCGCTGGCGAGCCTCCCGCGCGGCAAGGCTACCCACCGAGCGTGTTTAGCTCGCTCCCCAGGTTGCTCGAGCGCACAGGAAACTCCGCCGATGGCTCCATCACAGCGCTCTATACGGTGCTCGTGGCGGGCGGCGATATGGAGGAGCCGATCGCGGACGAGGTGCGCGGTATCGTCGATGGGCACATCCTCTTGAACCGCGACCTGGCGACGCGAAATCACTGGCCCGCTATCGATGTCTTGCCGTCGCTCTCGCGCGTGATGAACGCCGTGGCGACAAGGGAGCATGTCGAGGTCGCCGGGCGATTCCGAGAGGTGCTCGCGACCTACGAGAAGAAGCGCGATCTCATAAGCCTCGGCGCGTATCAATATGGCACCGACGAGCAGGTCGATCTCGCCATCGATTTGATCGAGGAGCTCGAAGACATCCTCAAGCAAGGGCTCGAGGAGCACACCCCGTTGGAAGAAACCGTCGAGATGATGCTCGACCTGCTCGCGTGATAGGTCGCCAGCGGAAAGCAAGACGAGGACGCCATGGCGGACAATGACTACGATCTCGAGGTCCTGCTCGAACTTCGCGAGAAGGCAAAGGAAGACGCCGAAGAGGCTGTCTCCGAGGCGATCGCGGAGGTCTCCCGACGAGAGCGCGCCGTCGAGGACGCGACCGCTCGATTGGAAAAAGCCAGGATCACACGCAAGAACGAGTGCGATGCGTTCGATAATCGATGTGTAGGGGGCGGCGTCGGGATCGGTCAGATGCTACAGTTTGGCGATTACGTTCGCTCGCTCGAACAACAAGAGGCGCAGATGGCCCTCGAGATCGAGAGCTTGCGCGAGCGCGTCCTGCAAGGGCGACGCGAGGTAGAGCAGGCGCGCGCTGCGCTCTCCGAGAGCGTCAAGGAGCTCGAGGCGGTGCGCTCGCACAAGGAACAGTGGCAGAAGCAACGCGATCTCGTCGCCAGACGGCGCGAATCTGCGGCGATGGATGAGGTCGCCGCGCGACTTTGGAGGAACAAACAATGAGCCAGATCGACGCCAGAAGTGCCCGCCAGACATCGGCCATGCCCTGGGAAGACCGCGCCGCTGGCGAAGTCCAGAGCTTGCGCCGCGCCATCACCAATCGCGAAGAGGAGTTCAAGGTCGACCACGAGGTCGCCCCGCTCATGGCAGAGCTCCTCCATCGCATCGACGCCTTCACCGATCCCCCTGCGCCATCCTCGATCTCGGCGCCCAGGATACCCGCCCAGATCGGGCAGATCGACGAGCGCACCTCCATGTCTGCGCTCGGAAGACTCACCGGGAAGGTTGCGGAACTTGTCCAGGGGACCCAAGATGAGGTGTCGCGCCAGCGCCTGCTCGGCATGCTGCACGTGGTCGAAGATCACCTCACCATGAAGCGAGAGATCCTCCTGAGAGCAGGCGACAGGCAGCGCGGTTGACCCGAACCCTTCGTTCGCCCATCACGAGGCATGCGATGACGTTGCTCACACCTGATATCTGGTACTTTCGCGGCCTCGGCCTGCACGAGCGCCTCCCCGAAACCTTGCTCGCGACCCTCAAGGACAGAGGGCGCATGGAGCGTTGGGGGCACCGCGCCAAGATCTTCCACGAGCCGGGCGCCCCGGAGGTCTACCTCGTCCTCTCGGGTGGCGTCTTTGTTCGCGATACACCACACACCCAACAGGTCAAGCTCGCGCGTGGTGATATGTTTGGCAGCCTCGGCGCGCCAGATCAGATCCTCGAGCGCGATGGCCAGCCCACGAGGCTCGCTGACGAGCTGTTGCTCGCAAACGATGACACCACGCTCGTGGCGGTCGAGCGCCAGATCTTCGATGAGATCGCGGCGAAACAGCTCGGGGATTCGACCTCGAGCATGCGCAGGTTGAGGAAGGGGAAGGTCGAACTCTCACTCCCCATCACGCCGATGCTCTACACGAGCCCGGCGCGCAGGTTCGCCAAGGCGCTCTTGCATCTGGCCGAGCGCGACGGCGTCATCGATGGAAACAGGGCCACCATCGAGGTGCCCGTGCGCTCCAGGTTGTTCGCGCCGCTGCTCGGATTGGACGCGAAGCGGCTCGACAACGTCCTCACACAGCTCGAGCTGCGAGGCGTGTTGACGCAGGATGGCCCCAGGTTATTGATTCCAGATCTGGATGCGTTGCGCGCGCTGGCGACCTCGTGAGAGAGCGCTCTCATGACTTATGCAGGTTCTTCTTCCGAGTGAACGATCGCCTCGAAGGTGCTCAGGTAGAGCCCGAAGCTCTCGAGCGGGAAGCCTGAGGATTCGATGGCGCGCTCGATCTCGAGAAGCTTCTCGGGAGAGAGGACGTTGCGCACCTGATCGCGCCGGTCTTGCGTTGCCCACCAGAGGTAGTCAGGCAAAAACTCGAGGACGTCGTCGATGTTCTCTCGCAAAAAGTCGATGTCGAGCTTTCGCGTCGAGCGATACGGGTTGTAACCCGGATAATCCATCAGCAGCTCACCGCGCGCGATCTCCCGGCCCAGGTGATACGTCGCCCGATCGAAGCTGTATGGCGACGAGCGCTGCTCCCACTTGCCATACTCCGTCCCGGTGACGCCGAGCTGCAAGCGAAAGGCGCGCTGCGTATAGTCGCGCAACGCCACGAGGCGTCCTCCTGCCTCGTCCTGTTTGCAGCTCTCTTCAAGCCTTCCCATCAATGTGTCGAGGACGATCGCCGGACTATAAGCCGGGAACCCCTCGAAGGAAAACCGCTGCCTCAAGTCCTTGTGGTACTCGCGAAGGAAGAGGCGGAAATCGAACTCGCTGAACTGAACACCGACCACCAGGCTCGTTTGCACGAGCAGCTTGGTTCCTTTGGATGGTTGCTCCATGGGTCTGGTCTTACTCCACGTCTTGAGAAGACGAGCGAAACGCCAATCCGGCTGTTTGCCCCCCTTCCTGGAAAACATCCCACCCTGGCATCTTAGAACGAGTGGCGCCCGTTGGCCAAAAGATCATCGCCTCATCGCGTATGTGTCAGCTCTGTGAAGCTCGTCCTCCATCCTCTCGACATCCTCCAGGTGGGGTGATAAATCCTAATTCACACCTGCGAGGTCTGGATTGCGACAAGCCCGCATGAGAAAAGACCAAACGAACCTCGAGCGGAGAGAATTCGATGAGTGAGAACACACGAGAAGGGGTCGGGACGCGCGCGATTCATGCTGGCCAGAGAGGTCGCCAACCCAACGACGCGATCACCACACCGATCGCCTGCACGGCGACTTATGTCTTCGCCGACACACAGGAGCTGCACGACCACTTCCAACATCGCATCGAGCGCGAGGAGTACGGTCGCTACGGCAACCCCACCGTGCGCACCGCCGAGGAAAAGCTCGCCGCGCTCGATGGCGCCCAGGACGCCGCGCTCTTCTCGAGCGGCATGGCCGCCATCACCACCACGCTCTTTGCCATGTTGCGCAGCGGTCAACACGTCGTCATGACCGACGACTGCTACCGACGCACGCGCCAGTTCGTCAACGGCGTGCTCGCCAAGTTTGGTGTCGAGGCGACGATGGTCGCGCCTGACGATTACGAGGCGCTCGAGGCCGCGATCATCCCCAAAAAGACGCGCCTGATTATCTCCGAGTCCCCGACAAACCCCTATATGCGGTGCGCAGACCTCGAAAAACTCGTCGAGATCAAGAAGCGGCATCGCGGCGTCAAGGTCATGATCGACTCGACCTTTGCCACCCCGATCAACCAACGCCCCCTGGAGTATGGGGTCGATCTCGTGACGCACTCGTGCACCAAGTACATGGGAGGTCACAACGATCTCCTGGCGGGCTCGGTTTGCGGCTCGAGCGCTCTGGTCGGCGCCATCCGTGATTTTCGCGGTGTCACCGGCAGCGTTCTGGATGCGCACAGCGCCTATCTGCTGATCCGTGGCTTGAAGACGTTGCCGATCCGTGTCGAGCGCCAGAACGCGACCTCGCTCGCGCTGGCTCGCTGGCTCGAAAATCACCCCGCCATCGAGCAGGTCTTTTATCCCGGCCTGGAAAGCCACCCTGATCATGCCATCGCCAGAGAGCAAATGAGCGGCTTCGGCGGCGTGATCAGCTACCGCGTCAAGGGATCGCTCGAGGATGTCTCGCGCTTTATCGATGCCTGCAACATCCCGAAGATCGGCCCATCCTTGGGTGGCGTCGAGAGCCTCATCGAGCAACCCGCCTTGATGTCCTTCTACGAACTGACCACCGAGGAGCGCGAGGGGATCGGGATCTACGACAACCTCGTCAGGATGGCCGTCGGGATCGAAGATCTCGATGATCTTCGAGAGGATCTCGCGCGAGCGCTCGCGGTCCTTGGCTGAACCCTGGTTGAAATTTTTCTTCCCCTCACGCTGCTTGAAAGCACTCACGTTCGAACGCACTCAATCCATGGCGAGTCGATATGTCCCAAGCTTACACTGTGATGAAATTCGGTGGCTCCTCGGTGGGCAACCCAGACAGGTTGGTCAAAATCATCGAGACCGTCGCCATGCAAGGGGTCGAAGGACCCGTGGCGATCGTCGTCTCCGCGATGGGGGACACGACGGACTGGTTGATCTCGGCCATGGAGCTCGCGGCAAAGGGGGATCTCGAGGCCGCAGAGGTGGTCGTCGATCGTATCGGTGATCTGGCCACGACCAATGCCCTGGTGGTGTTGCGTGAACTCGATGACTCCTCACGCGCGGCCAAAGCCGTCGCAGAGATCACGCCGACGGTGCGACAGTTGCTCGCGCCATTGCGTCAGATCCTGCTCGGCGTGAGCTTGCTTCGGCAAGCCACGCCGCAATCACTCGATCTGGTGATGTCCTTCGGGGAGCGTCTGAGCGCCACGGTCGTCACCGAACTTCTGAACGCGAACGATGTCGACGCGTTCTACCTCGACGCCAGGACCTGGGTGCAGACCGATGACAACTTCAACCAGGCGCGCGTGAAGTGGGACGCGTCAAAGCAACGCCTCGAGGCGTTGCGCGCAGACTGGCGCGAGGGCGCCGTGGCCGTTTGTACAGGTTTCCTCGGTGAGACCGAGGATGGCATTACGACGACCCTCGGTAGAAACGGCAGTGATTACACCGCGACATTGCTCGCGCGTGCATTGCAGGCCGAAGAGGTCGTGATTTGCACCGATGTCTCTGGCGTGATGACTGCCGACCCGAACATCGTCTCCGATGCGTACTCGGTCCCACACCTGACCTACCTCGAGGCGCTCGAGCTCGCGAACTACGGCGCCAAGATGTTCCACCCGCGCACGATGCTGCCGCTGATCGAGTCCGGTATCCCGATGCGGATTCGAAACACCGCCATCTCGGATGATCCTGGGACGCGCATCACCGCCTCGCACCTGATGGTAGGGCAAGGGCCTGTGAGCGTGACCTCGCTCGAGAACCTCGCGGTCCTCGATGTGCGTTGGCGCCAGCTCGAGCAACAGGTGCTGATGGGGCAGCGCGTCCTCGCCGCGCTCGGGCGCGGCGAGGTCACCGTCTGGATGGCCACGCAAGCCGCGCATGGTCAGGCCGTCGCGGTCGTCGTCCCGATGGCACAGCTCGACAAGGCGCGCCTCGCCATCCGTGAGGAGCTCGAGATCGAGTTCGAGCGCGCCGAGGTCGAGCCGCTCGGGATCACCTCCAACGTGACCTTGCTCTCGCTTGTCGCAGAACATATGAGCGAGGCATCCGGCGTCGCCGGGCGCTTCTTCCACTCGCTCGATGGCGTCGGCGTCAACGTGCTGGCGATCGCTCAGGGCGAGAGCTCGCGCTCGATCTCGTGCGTGATCGATGGCGAGGACACCGAGGTCGCCGTTCGCACGGTTCACACCGCGTTCAACTTCGCGCACCAGGAGGTCAACCTCTTCCTGATGGGGCGCGGCGTCGTCGGTGCACAACTCATCGAGCAGATCCAGGAGCAGCGCGAGATCTTGCTCGACGAGCACGACGTGGCGTTGCGCGTGGTCGGCGTCTCGGATAGTCGCTCGATCGTGTTCGATCCTCGCGGTTTGCCTACAGAAGAGCTCGAGCATGTGCTCGATGATCCTGCGCGTTGCATCGAAAACAACCGCGAGGCGCTGCGCGAGATCCTCTCGAGGCTCGAGCGCCTGAGCGTCCCCGTGCTTATCGACTGCACCGCCGCGAGTGACATGCAGCCGCTCTATCAGGAAGCCTTCGAGCATGGCGTCCATGTGGTCGCCGCGAACAAGAAGCCGCTGACAGGTTCGCTCGAGGATTACTTCGCGCTGATGAGCGCGGCCAGGAAGTCCTCGCGCGCCTACCACTACGAGACCACCGTCGGCGCATCGTTGCCAGTGATCGAGACCTTGAAGAACCTCATTCGCACAGGTGATCAGGTCCTTCGCATCGAAGGCGCTTTCTCCGGCACCTTGGGCTACCTGACCAACGAGGTGATGCGCGGCGTCCCGCTCTCCAAAGCCGTGCGCGTGGCAAAATCACTCGGCTACACCGAGCCAAACCCGCAGGATGATCTGTCTGGCCTGGATGTCGCCAGGAAGGCATTGATTCTGGCCAGAGAGATGGGGCTAAACCTCTCGATGAAGGACGTGCACGTCGAGCCGCTGGTCCCGCGCGAGATCCTCGATACGCCCGACCTCGAGACGTTCTTCGCCGCGCTCGAGCGCGGCGACGTCGAGTTCATGGCCTCTATCGATGCGATGAAGTCCGAGCAAAAGACGCTCCGCTACCTCGCCATCATCGATCCTGGCGTTGATGGCAGCGGCGCGAGCCTCGAGGTCGGGCCCGTGGCGATCCCACAGGAGCACCCCGCCACGAGGTTGCGCGGCAGCGAGGCGTTTGTCGCCTTCACCACCGCGCGCTATCAAGACTATCCTTTGATCGTTCAGGGCGCAGGCGCTGGTGGCGCTGTCACCGCCGCGGGTGTCCTGGCGGACGCCCTGAGGATCTCACAAAACCTGCGCGGGAGATAACCCTTGCGCCAATTGCCTCATTTGCCCATCGACGATGTCCTCGCAGAGGTCATCTCCACGCTCAGAACACACCGCCAGGTCGTCCTCCAGGCGCCTCCAGGCGCCGGGAAGTCGACCCGGCTCCCTCCCGCCTTGCTCGATGCACCGGGGCTCGTACCACAGGATCAAAAGATCATCGTCCTCGAGCCTCGCCGTGTGGCCGCGCGCGCGGTCGCCGCGAGGATCGCGCAGGAGCGCGGTCAGAGAGTCGGCGCCGAGGTCGGCTACAGCGTCCGCTTTGACAACCGCACCAGCAGCGCCACTCGCCTCGAGATCATCACCGAGGGGATGCTCCTGCGCAGGTTGTACGCCGATCCGCTGCTCTCGGATGTGGGGTGCGTGATCCTCGATGAGTTTCACGAGCGCAGCGTGCACGCCGATCTCTCACTGGCCATGCTCAAGGAGGTCCGCTCGGTCCGAGAAGACCTGCTGCTCGTGGTCATGTCGGCGACCTTGCAAGCGGACGCCGTCACGAGCTACCTGGACGCCCCCGAGGTCACGAGCCAGGGGCGCGCCTTCCCCGTCGAGATCGAGCACGTCAAACCTGACTCGGAGATTCCCGCGACCATCGCAAAGCTCGTGCGCCAGACGATGCAACGCCCCGAGGAGCGCGATGTGCTGGTGTTCCTGCCCGGCGCGCGCAGCATCCAGGAGACCATCGGCGCGCTCGCTGGCGCGGCGCGCGAGCTGGACTTTGATCGATTCCCTCTCTACGGCGCGCTCCCGCTCGAGGAGCAGATCCGCGCCATCTCCTCGTCGAGCGAGCGGCGGCGCGTGATCGTCGCCACCAATATCGCCGAGACCTCGCTCACCGTCGAAGGGGTCACCACCGTGATCGACTCCGGCCTGGTCAAGCAAATGCGCGTCGATCCTTCGAGCGGGTTAAACCGCCTGGAGGAAGTTCGCGTGGCGCTCGATTCCGCCACCCAGCGCGCTGGACGCGCTGGGCGTGTGCGCGAGGGGAGGGCGGTGCGTTTGTGGACGCACGTCGACGAACAGTTCATGAGCGCGGCCACAGAAGCCGAGATCAACCGCGTCGACCTCGCGCCAGTGATTCTCGACGTGCTCGCTTGGAGCAGCGCCGACCCCCACTTGTTTGACTGGTTCGAGAAGCCGCCAGCGCGCGCCATCGATGCGGCGCTGGGGTTGCTCGAGCGCCTGGGCGCCCTCGATATGGAGCGCGGTGGTTTTGCCCTGACCGAAGTTGGCGAGGCGCTCGCGGCGATGCCCACGCATCCTCGCCAGGGCCGCATGCTTATCGAAGGGGCCGCGAGCCGGATCAAGAGAGAGGTCGCCTCGGCAGCAGCGATCCTCGCTGAAGAGGACTTCGTCTCTCGCGCCAGCAGAGAGCAACCACCCGCGAGCTGTGATCTGTGGGCGCGCGTCGAGGTGATCGAGGATGTCGCCAGAGACAGAACACAGCGCGCCAGAAGCCTCGGTTTGCCGAGCAAACCTCCCGTCGCGCGCAGGTTGCTCGATGTGCGCGATCAACTGCTGCGTTCGGTCGGTGACTTCGAGGCGCTCGCCATGACTGATGCTTCGGGGAATCACTCGAGGCAGGACCGCTTTCGTCGCGCGATCCTCGCTGGTTATCCTGACAGGATTTGCTTTCGTCGTGAGCGCCGTGAATCGAGCGATCAGGAGCTGCGCGATTACGTCATGGTCGGTGGCGAGCCCGTGACGCTCGCTTATGAATCCGCCGTGCGTGATGCGCCCGTGATCGTCGCCACGCATCTTTCGGGAGAGCGCCACGTGCGCGGGGGAAGCGGCGTGAACACGCGCGGGCTCGTGCGCCTGGCGACGGCTATCGAGCGCGAGTGGCTCGACGAGCTGTTCCCGGAGCGCTTCGTCGAGAAGATCGAGGTCGATTTTGATGAGGAGCGCGAGCGCGTGCGCGCCGAGCGCGTGCTGGCCTTCGATGGGATCGCGCTCGAGCGCGAGACGGTCTCGGTCAAGGACTTTGCCAGCGCCGAGGATGTCGCCCATATGCTGGCCAGCGCAGCCTCCAGAGACCTCGGTCGCGCGTTCCAACCGGACAAGGATGGCGCGCAGTTGCTCGACAGGATCGCTTGCCTGCGCGCGTGGATGCCCGAGCTGGAGTTACCGGATTTACGCGCGGTGATTCCCGAGGGAGAGGCGCGCGGTGAGCGGGGGAGGACGCTGCTCGAGCAGTGGTGTTGGGGCAAGCGCACGTTCGCCGATCTTCGCAGACAATCACTCGAAGGGCTGATCCGTGGCAGCCTGCGTCACGACCAATGGAGTGCGCTCGAGCAGCACGCGCCAGCGCGCCTGCAAGTTCCCTCCGGGAGCCATATTCGCATCGACTATACGGTGGGGGAGCCGCCCGTGTTGGCCGTGCGCATTCAGGAGTTGTTTGGCATGGTGAAGACTCCGACGGTAGCGCGTGGCGAGGTCGCGTTGGTGCTGCATTTGCTGGCACCGAATTATCGACCCGCGCAGGTCACGCAAGATCTCGAGAGCTTCTGGGTGAACACCTACCCGGAGGTGCGAAAGGAGCTGCGTGCGCGTTACCCGAAGCACCCATGGCCTGAAGATCCGCTCACCGCGAGCGCGATCCGAAAATAGCGCGAAGATGAAAAATCGAGGAGGCAAGGATGGTTGATGTGATCGTGATCGGCGCGGGGCTCGCGGGGTTGGCGGCGGCCTCGAAGCTCGAGGCGGAGGGGTTCTCCGTGCTCGTGCTCGAGGCGAGAAACCGGATGGGAGGCAGAGCCTACACACACAAGATCGCGGGGACGCCGATCGATCTCGGCGCGTCCTGGATTCACGGCTCTCGCCGCAACCCCATGATGCAGCTCGCGCGCAAGCACGACATTCCCACGGCGCCCTGTCTATACGAGGAGTTCTCGTTGTTCGATGACGAGGAGCTGCTCGACGAGGACGTGACCGATGATACGAGCGCGTTCTCGGACGCGCTCTACGATTGGATCGAGAAGTTGTGTCACCGCCATCCTGCGAGCTCTCCGGATATCTCTGTGGCGGCGGCCATGGCGCAGGATATCGATCGTCGAGGACGTCCTCAGCTCAAGGACCCGCGAGGGTTTGACTGGTCGCTCGGCGTCTTTGCGATGGGCGAGGGGACCGACGCGGGGCAGATCTCGCTGCGCTACTTCGAGGATGATGATCCGTTTGGCGGCGAGGATCAATTGATGCTCGAGGGATATGGCCGCGTGGTCGAGGTCCTGGCGGATGGTCTGGACGTGCGCTTGAAGCATGTCGTCGAGGAGGTTCGCCATCGCCCCGACAGGGTCGATGTGGTCACGAACAGGGGTGAGTTCACCGCGTCGCGCGTGATCGTGACGTTGCCGCTCGGGGTGTTGAAGTCTGGCGCGGTGACATTCACACCACCCTTGCCAGAGGCCAAGCAAGCGGCGATCGACAGGCTCGGCGTCGGTTTGCTCGACAAGGTGATTCATGTGTATGACGAGCCGTTTTGGAATGACGCGATGCCAGAGGGGCGGCGAGAGGTCTTCGGGCGTATCGATCAGTCTGCGGGGGCGATGACGTGGACGCTCAACCTCGAGGCGTTTGTCGGCGCGCCCATTCTGGTGAGCTTTTATGCGGCAGACAAGGCGCTCGAGTTGGAGCATCGCGAGGACGCCGACGTCGCCCGAGAGTTGGAAGCGTCGATGCGCGAGGTGTTTGGCGAGGCGTACCAGCGTCCTTCGAAAGTGGTGGTCACGCGATGGCAGCGTGACCCGTATTCGCGAGGTGCTTACGCGCACATTCCTGTGGGGTCGTCGGGGGTGTTTTACGATGACCTGGCGAAGCCGACGAGCACGCGTCTTTACTTTGCTGGAGAGGCGACAAATCGAGACCATCCTGCGACCGCGCATGGCGCGTTGATGAGCGGATACAGGGAGGCGGAGCGGATTCTCCTCGATGTTCGGTGATGGCGACAGGTGCCAGAGCATTAGATTTTATGCGAATGACTCCGAATAATGAATGTATTCATTATTCGGGGTCATTCGCATCGAGGTTACCTGCGGCGAGGAGGGGTCAAAAGTTGAACGCGT
>JAYZVO010000073.1:0-6327 GCA_036155555.1 Myxococcota bacterium | reverse complement strand
CCGGGCCTCTATTTCTACGCGGGGGGGCCCACTTTTTAAAAAGGCGCCCCCGCCCCTCGCTGTTTTTTGCCATCGCGGGTAGGGGTTGCAGGGTTGCACCATCCTTTTGTCTGAGATAAAGGACTACTCGCATTGGAGGAACCCTAAATTGGTGTGGTTCCTCTCTTTGTTTTCGATTGAGACAAGAATCCGAGTTAGAGACGATGTCCGAACACAACGAGAATTCCAACTCCACCGAAGAAGTCGGTGAGGGCCTCAAGATGCGCAAGAAGCAAGACGGGGGCGCGACGCAGCCTCCCGCCGAGCAAGCTCCCGCAGAACCTGCGGTCGCGGCTGCGCCAAAACAAGAGAGCGCTCCCGCTCCTGCGAAGGCTGCCAAGGAAGAGAAGGCGTTTGACCCGAGCACGCTCAGCCGTCGCGTGGTCGATCCGAGGGAAGGGGACGCTTCTGCAAAGCGTAACCAGGTCGCCCCCGAGCCTGTGCGCACCTTCAACGATTCGGTGACCACCGACGACTTCGCAGCGCTCTTCGAGGAGGCTGGCGCATCCGCCTCGCCCTCGAGCCGCTACTTCGAAGTCGGCGAGCGCGTCGAGGCCGTCGTCACGCACATCGACTCTTCGAGCGTTTACGTCGATCTCGGCGGTCGCAACGAGGCGCGCGCTCCACGCGCGCACTACATCGATGAAGAGGGCAACCTCGAGATCAATGTCGGCGAGACGCACGAGTTCTTCGTGCTCGGCTTTAAAGGTGGTATCCAGCTTGGAAAACACCTCGACGCAGGTCAGCAAGGTGTCGGCGCGCTCGAAGACGCGCAAGCCTCCGGTGTTCCGATGCTCGGTCGCGTGACCAGCAAGAACAAGGGCGGCTTTGTCGTCGACATCTCGGGCATCGAGACCTTCTGCCCCGTCAGCCAGATCGACCTCTACAACGCCGAGGATCTCGACGTGTACGTCGGCCAGACCTTCAACTTCAAGGTCATGGAGGTGCGCGACGGTGGCCGCAGCATCGTGGTCAGCCGCGCAGCATTGCTTCGCGAGGAGGCCGATCGCCAGCGCGGCGAGACGATGGCCAAGCTCGCTCCTGGCGAGATCCTGTCGGGCGTGGTTCGCTCCATCAGTGATTTTGGCGCGTTCGTCGACCTCGGCGGCGTCGATGGGTTGGTGCACATCTCCGAGCTTAGCTGGGGGAACGTGGACAAGCCCGCAGACGTGGTCTCCGAAGGTCAGACCGTCGAGGTCAAGGTCCTCGACATCGAGCAACGCGACGGCAAGCGCCCACGCATCAGCTTGAGCATGAAGCAGGCGCAAGAAGACCCATGGGGCACGATCAACGAGAAGTTCCACGTCGGCATGACGACGCGTGGTTCTATCGTTCGCACCGCTCCGTTTGGCGCGTTCGTCGAGATCGCTCCCGGCATCGATGGCCTCGTGCACGTCTCCGAAATGAGCTGGGATCACGTGCGCCAACCTTCGGATGTGGTCGACGTGGGCCAGGTGGTCGACGTGCAGATCCTCGACATCGACCTCGTGCGCCAGCGCATCAGCCTGAGCATGAAGGCTGCCGAGGGCGATCCCTGGAGTGATATCGACGAGAAGTACCCGATCGGCAGCGAAGTCACCGGGCACGTCGAGAAGATCGAAGACTTTGGCGTCTTCGTCAGCCTCGAGGGTGGTATCACCGCGTTGCTTCCTCGCAGCGAGATGGATCTCGGTCGCGGTGAGACCCCTCACTCCAAGTCGCGCATCGGTCATGATGTCACCGCGCGCGTGCTCAGCATCGAGAAGGGGCGCCGTCGCATGGCGCTCTCGCTTCGCAGCGGAGAGGAGATCGAGGAGAGCGCCGACACGCGCGAGCCTCGCGGCAACAATCGTGGCGGAGGAGGCGGCAAGTCCTCGGATCGCGCCCCTCGCGACAGCGGCCCTCGCTCCTACTCTGACTCGTCCTCGGGCGGGTTTGGCGGGACGTTCGGAGATCTCTTCAAGAAGAAGAAGTGATCTTCTCCTGACGCGAGCGTCAGGATGAGAGCAAGCGAAACAAAAAACGGGGCAGCTCTTCTCGAGAAGAGCTGCCCCGTTTTTTGTTTCGCTTGCTCTCACGAGCACAGACGATCACATCTTTGCCTCTTCAGGCGTGAGGCGAAGTCCTGCTTGCAACAACTCGTGATGTCGCACGAGCGCGGCCTTGACGGTCGGCTCGACCATCGGCTCGGCTGCTTCCTCGCCCTCGGCGGGCTCTGCTGGCGTGCAGCTCGCGGTCGCCGTGGCGAGCGCTGCCGAGTAGCGCATGACCGCGCCATGAAGGAGGCTGTGAGGCTCGACATCGGTCTCTTGAGTCTCCTTGACCTTTGGCGCGAGGACGGTGACCTGCTTGGTCACGGCGTCGAGCTGATCGCACTCGCCCGTGAAGGTGTCAGGGATCGTGTAGAGCGCCGCGAGCTCCTTGACGTCGAAGCTGTAGGTCGCCACATCCACGGCTGGCTGCTTGAGCCCTTCACGGATGGTCTTCTCGAGCGCGAGGACCTTCTTGGGATCGACCTTCTCGGCGGTGCAGGATTGCTTGAGCTCGCGGGTCGCGTTGACGACATCCGCGGCGGAAGCGAGCGCCGGGTTTGGCGTGAGCTCCTTGCTCGGGTCCTCGGCGTGCGCCTTGAGGTCCATCTCGGTGTAGAGCGGCGCGAGGCCAGCGCGGTAGTAGACGCTGATTTCGCGATCGAGCGCGGTCTTGTGAAGCGTGGGCGCTTGCTCGCAGATCTTGTCCGAGGCTTCTTGCTCACCAGCGTTCTTGGTGTCTTCTGCCTTGGTCTTGGTCTCTTTGGCCTTGTTGCGGGCGGCGTCGAGGTCTGCTTTGGTCTTGGCGTCGCATCCCCAGAGCATCATCGCGCTGGCGCACACGAGCATCACGAACGTAGAGGTTTTCATAATCATCTCCCTTACAAGTGTTTATGAGCGAGGGTGCAGTACCATAACTTTTCCCTCGGATCACCCCTTGATTGGGAAGGGTTTCGATCGTGATGCGTCCATGAATCTGCTTGTGATTTGCCTGGTTCGGGCTCACATGCCGCATGTCGCGTTGGTGTGGCACGCGAGGCAAGGTGTCGGGTTGGCGCGCAGCATGCGCGCGCAGTCCGCGCGGAAATCAGGCGGGTGCGGGTTGATCCCCTGGTGGCAGGAGACGCAGTCGCGCTCCTGGTGACAGGAGGCGCACTCGTTCAGGTTGCGACGCGCCATGACGCCATGGTTCGACGGGTTGGTCGCTTCGAGCCACCCTGGAGGGTGGAAGGCGAGCCTGGGGGGAGGTTTGCTCCCCTCGATGGTGGCGGCTTTGCTGCGCATGTGACAGTCGAGGCAGGTGCTCTCCTGTTGATGGCACGAGGTGCACGTGCTCCCCTGACCCTTGGCCGCGACGCGGTGGAGGACGATGTAGTTTGGCGGGTGCGCCGCGAGCAGGCTGCGAGGATCGGAGCCCTGGTGGCATTCCGCGCAGCTGCTCTCGGTGTGGCACGAGGTGCATTCTTGAGAGGATGTCTTTGCCATGGGGCCATGGCGCTGAATCCAGTCGACGGTGTGATCACTCGGTCTCAAGGTGAGCTGCTTGCCAGTGACAGGATCGGCGAAGTCCGTCTTGAGCACGGCGCCTTGCTTTGTCGTGGGGTGACAGGTCGAGCAAGCGCTCGCGGCGATCTTGCCATCATGGCAACTCTGACAGGATGCCTCGCTCGGCATACCGGGCTCACCCCCCTTGCTCGCGTCCTCGCCGTGGCAGCTCTGGCAATCGAGCGCGGCGTGTGCGCTGTGATCGAACTTCAGGTTTGCCTGCGGCGCGGGCAGGATCATGGGAGTGGGGCGCACCTTTCGCCATTGCTCCGGCGTCGTGACGCGATCCCTGTCCGAGGCTTCGCTCGCGGCCTCCTTTATGGGGTGTCCCTGGTGGCAACCGGAGCAGTCACCGATGAGTGGCTTGATTTCCTGCGCGTGACAGGTCGCGCAAGCTTCCATCGCTGGCGTGTTGCGGTCGCTGGCGCGCTTGCTCTCCTTGATCGATGCGTGGCACGTCTGGCAGGTGGTGCCTTTGTGCTTGCTGTGCGAGAAGCTGACGCGATCGATCGAGGTCGGGTAGATCGCGCTCGCGTCACCTGTCTTTTTGGCGACCATCACGCGCTTTGGTTTCGCGGGTTCGTCCGCGTTTGCGCCCCCATCGAAAAGGGTTCCGAGCACGAGCGTGGCGAGCATGGCGCCGAGCAGCACGCGCATGAATCGGGGTGTGCGTGAGGTGTCTCTCATCGCCAGACCTCCATTTCGATCACGCCGTAGATGTTGGTGCTGGCGACCTCGTTGGTGCTCGCGCGTTGTTCGAAGAGGACGCTCAGGCGTCCTCGCTCCAGCACGGGCGCGTCCACGCCAAGGATCGCGCTCAAGGCGTGCTCGTCCTCGTAGCGATGGTGGTCGTGCGCGACGCGCAAGCCGATCAGGCGCGCGGTCACGCCGAGTGTTCCTGGCAAGACCGGAATCCTCGCGCGCGTGTCGGCGAGGTATTGATTCCCTCCATAATCTCGCTCGCCAAGTTGCGCCGAGACCTGCGAGGACCAACGTAAGGGGCGCTCGAAGACCATGAACGTGGTGTGATGTGCGGCGGCGAGTCCCAGCGCGCGCGCATCCTCTGGCGAGGTCGCGAAGCCGCTCTGCAAAAGATTCGCGCCCGCGTCGCTCCCATAGAAAGCGCGCGCCCAGGAGCGAAGCTCGAAGCGGGACGCGAGCGGCGTCACGTCACTCCCCAGCGCGAGCCAGAGCTCGTCATGAGGGTTTGCGCCAAAGATGTTGAAGATGCTCGCGCTGTCGAACCAGGGTTGGCGCCGTTCCACGCCCGCCGAGAGCGAGGTCTGTCCTCGCTCACTGATTCTGGCTGAGGTTTGCACGCCGACATGATCCAGGCCCGCCAGCAGGGTGTGGTAGGAGACCTGCGCGCTCAGGTTCAAGCGAGCTGTCGGCGATACGACCGCTCCCGCGCCGACGCGTTCGTCGCCAAGGCGCCAGTCGCGCTCCCTTCCCTCTCCTTCATCTCGCCACCTACGTTGGTAGGATGCCTGAAACTCGATCTTCTCGAGCAAGGCCATCGAGAGGTCCGCGCCCGCGAGCAACGGCAAGCGATCGAGCGAGCGCTCTTGCCCGAGCGGCACACCTTGCACATCCGAAAATCCCGGCATCAGCCCGCCATAGCCAAGCTGAACATCTCGCCCGCCATAGAGCGCGAAGCGCATCCTGAGCGCGCGGTCATCGAAAGGGATCAGCGCCGCGGTCGCGCCGTCGAAGTCACGCATTCCCAGGGCGTTGATCGACCACTGCCTGCCGACGGTGAGGTCGGTCATCTTCGTGGGGCGCCATCGCAGGTAGAGGAGGTTGACGCGAAGGTCATTGATTTGCGGCGCGAAGGTGGGGTCATCGCTGAGCGCGGGGTCGAGCCCGAAGTCGTTCGCGTAGCGCATGGAGAAGCGCGCGCTGAGTGAGCCGGACTGGTCGTCGAGCAGGTCATAGCCGCCAAGCTCCACACCGAGCAGCAGCGGTCGCGCCGCCTCCACGCCGAGATCGAGCCTGCGCCATTGCGTGGCTTCTCCCGCGGTGGTGGCGCGCATGTAGAACGTGCGCGCGTGCGCCGCTGTGGGCAACATGCACAGAAGCGAGCAGGTAAGGAGCGCGAAAAAGGCCCGCGCACCTGTTTGTTTCATGCCATGCATCATCGCCAGAGAGGGTGCTCTTTTCCCCTTGTGAACGCAAGCCGACTCTCTGTCAGTGCGCACCGATTGCGCAGGGGTGAAAAGATTTCATAGTCAGCCTCTTTCGGTGTAGGAGCGTGTGCGCGGCGCATCCACCGCGCCTTTTCTACGAGCCTGCCTCGTGCAGAGGTGCCAGACAGGCACTCGCCGACGCGATCGACAGCGATCCTCCCATGTGCTTTACGCGGGGGGATTCGCGTGTTGGATGGAACTGTCTCTCGCGGTGAGGATGGTATAGAATTTGCGGTATCGATGAAATGACTGGAGAATGTACAGGCTGCGCCAGAACCTTCACGAGTTCGCAGGCCGTGAGAAAAACTCCGCAGCGCGAAAGCGCCATCAAAACGCGATGCTTCGAGGATATCGAGACATGCACGAGAAGATACGAAAAAACCTGACCCGCGGCTTCACGCTCGTCGAGTTGATGATCGTCGTGGTGATTGTGGGCATCCTCGCGGAACGCTCGGTAGGGCCGTCTTTACCCTTCTACCGTTACATGGAGTTTTTGTCGGCATTCGTCACGGTCCATTTCACTTTGCTTGGCTACGATGTCCCACGTC
>JAYZVO010000072.1:0-7748 GCA_036155555.1 Myxococcota bacterium | reverse complement strand
GATATCAAGTGCCCCCCCGCCCGGGGGTTTACAACAACAGGGGGGGTCCATTTTCACCGCCCAACCCCCACGCCCTCTTTTTGTTCTCTGGAGCGCGAGGATTACACGGACGCTTGCTCGAGCGGTGTGCCCTCGTGACGCGTGGTGCCTGTCGCGTCGCCGCGCTTGCGCGCGCCGCGCGAGAGCTCGACGGATTGAAGCGCAGGGAAACGCTCGCTGGCAAAGAGCACGTCCGCGCCTTCTGGCGAGACAGCGGTCATGCTCAGGTCGAGCGTCTCGAGGTTCTTCATGAACTTGACGTTGGCGAACTCTGCGACGCCGGAGTCATCGATCCATGCGCCCGAGAGCTTGAGCTCGACGAGGTCGGAGAGGACTCGGCTCGAGCCGATCGTGACGAGCGCGGTGTTGGTCAGGCCCGCCCCGCCCTGCTCGGAGAGGTCGAGCTGACGCAACTTCCCGAGGTAGGGAGAGCGCGCCAGGTACGCGACGCTCGCGTCATTGACGAGGTTGCGACACAGCGAAAGTGACTGGAGCCTGTTGAAGACGCGCGCGTAGGCGAGGATGCGGATCGCCTCCTCGTCGAACTCCAGGTCATCGAGCGAGAGCGAGCGCAGGCGGATCAGCTTGCGAGAGCGACCGAGGCGCCCGTGAAAGTCCGCGTTCGCCAGGCTCGCGTTGCCCGAGATATCGAGGACGTGGAGTTGCCTTGGCAGCTCGGGGTGGCGGAGGATGGCGTCGATCCCTTCGAAGCCGATCTTGTTCTCGCGAAGATCGAGCACGCGCAGGTTGTCCAGGTGATGTGAGCGCGTGAGCGCGAGCATCCCGTCATCGCCGATCTCGTTGCCAGCGAGGCGCAAGTGCTTGATCGACTCGAGGAGCGGAGAGGATGCCAGCGCCTCGATCTCCGCGTCTCCGATCCCGGAGGACTCGGCGTTGATTTCGCGCGCGATGGTTGCCTTGGGGATCTCGTTTCCTGCGAAGACTTCCTCGAGCCAACGCTCGGGCATCACGCGGATTTCATCGTCCCAGGTATCGAGAAGATCGTGCAATCGCGAGGATTTGAGCGGTGCGCTATCCTTGTCGAGCTGCTCACAGAGCGCTTCCCACGTCACGGGCGATGCCTTCTCACGCTTCAGGAGATTGAGAAGATCGTTGTGTCCTGATTTGGTCATAAGTTCCCCTACGGAGTCGTTTGGGCGCCTCGATGGCCGTTCCCCCCAAATTGTGAACGGTGATGCACCATGTTTTCTCCACTGTGATTTCCAGGGATGGCAGATACAGAGCGTTTCGGTGCGCCAATACACCAACGACACCCTCATTGCTCTTCGTGACTCTTCTAAAAAGGATCACGTCATCTTCTCGAGGGCGACACGCCCATCGAGCAACATCCAAAAGTGGAGAGAATCGAGGAAGATAACCAGAAGACGTTCTGACTAGCCTCCTCTTCTTGTATCTATAAGGCCCCAAAACATACGCGAATGTCAACCGCAGATAGCAAATCATCGCGAACCCCTCCCTGTTTGCTATCCTCGCGAAAACAACAGAGTACGCGGCAATCAGTAGCCCGAGCCTCGGACTCGGGGGGGCGCTCAGATGTCGAGATCTTCGGTAGGATCTGGCGCGAGGCAAATCTTCGCGCGCCCCTCGTGTTTGGCCTGGTAGAGCGCGCGGTCGGCGGCCAGCGTGAGCTCGGACTCATTGGTAAAGCTCGGATACCCCGCGATCCCGCAACTGAGCGACACCTGGAAGAACTGCTCCTCGCCGCCATCTGTCCGGTGTCGTATCGAGGAGAAGTGGCGCGACACCTCGTTCATCGCGATGAGCGCGCCTTCGACGTCGGTGTCAGGCATCAGCACCGCGAACTCGTCCCCACCGTAACGCCCGATGATATCGGAGCGACGCAACCTCCCCCGGAGCAACTGCGCGAGCACACGCAACACCCGATCTCCCACGGGGTGACCATAGGTGTCGTTGACATCCTTGAAGTGGTCGATGTCCATCATCACCAGCGAGAGGGGGTGGTTTTGACGGAAGGCGAGCATGGTCTGGAGGGCGAGCTGCTGCTTGAAGGAGGTGTGGTTGTGGAGCTGGGTCAGGCTGTCGTGGGACATCAGCGAGCGCAGGCGGCGAAAGCGCAAGATGGTGGCCTCGATCATCTGGATAAAGTGCGCCTGCTCGATCGGCTTGTGCAAGAACTGATCGCCGCCTGAGACCACCGCGCCAAAGTGCACATCAGCCTGTGTATTGGCCGAGACGAACACGATCGGGACGCCGATAAAGTCGTGATCCTGTCGCAAGGCGACGGCCACATCCACTCCCGTACAGTGCCCGAGGTGGTAGTCGAGCACGAAGAGCTCGGGGACTTCGTCGTGGAGCGCCTCGAACATCTCCTCTGGCGTGGTGAACGTGCGCAGGTGAAAGCGAGGATCGCGCAGAAACATTTTGTAGAGGTGACAGATGGCGTCATCGTCATCGAGCGCGAAGACGCGGTAGGCGTCCCCCGAGGGACGTAACCTCAGGCGACCGATACGATCGAGCAGCGCGGCCGCGTCCACGGGCAGCGTGACAAAGGAGTGGCACCCGAGCGCCACGGCGCGCTGGCGAACCTCGAAGCCGCCGTCCTCGGAGAGGAGCACGAGCGATGCGTCCTCGAAATGCGTCGCCCAATCTGGCTCGAGCTCTTCGAGGAGGAGCTCGTCAACGAGCACGGCGCGCGCGAAGATCCCCTCCCTCGAGAGGAGTTCGTCGACGCCCACGCAAACCTCGAGGTTGCGCTCGAAGAGGTCGAGTTGGGTTCGAAGGGACGCCAAACGAGAAGCCCCCGCGAGCGCCAGAATCAATGCCTCGGGTCGAGGCTCTTGCCACACATCGATGCTCACGACACTGCTACCTGTACTTATGGAGTGTGCGTGAAACCCGCACGAGATCGTGGTGGTTTCAGCCCCCTTTCAAGCATACACTCCAGCCCGCAAGGTTCTCCCCGTAGTGTCAGAGTTGACCTGCTCCCCGATCGTATCCCAAGGTGTGGGGACGTCGCCAGAATGATGAATCCAGGCCCGAACTATAGTCCAGCGCCATCCCCCATACAAGCGCACGCGACCGGGATCTTTTTTACCCATATCCTCCAAAGCACGCGCTAAACCGCACGCGCGCTCATCCATGGAGATGCCATGTCCTCGATCGATCAGGTCATCGCACGTAGCCGCCAACAGGGCGAATTCACAGAGCGCAAGCGCTTCACCGTCGCGCGCGCCAACGCCATCCGCAAGATGCGTCAGTTCGCCCTGGCCGATCCTTACTTCTACGTCCTCGAGCTTGTCCAATCGGCCGTCGCCAACGGCGCGACCTATATCGACGTCTCGGTCAAACGCTCGGACTTTGTCCTCTCTTATGTCGGCGGCGGCTATGATCGCGACGAGTTGACGCAGCTCTTCGACTTCCTGTTCGCCGCCAAGAGTGACATGGGCTACTCGGATTTGCGCCAGCTCGCCCTGGGCGTCAACGCGATGATGTTGATGGAGCCCGCCGAGATCGTCATCGAATCGGGCGATGGCACCCTCGAGAACACCACCCGCGTGGTCTTCCAGGGGAGCAAGGACGTCGTGGACCTGGGGACCCCCGAGAGCCCGCTGCGCGGCACGTTTATCCGCGCGAGCAAGCTCGAGCGCTCCAAGATCCGCTCAAGGAGCA
Source organism: Myxococcota bacterium (assembly GCA_036155555.1). Taxonomy (GTDB): domain Bacteria; phylum Myxococcota_A; class Bradymonadia; order Bradymonadales; family Bradymonadaceae; genus JAYZVO01. Next base: position 4,058 of record JAYZVO010000072.1, on the reverse strand, counting down.
ACCTCGCCCCCACCGACTACGGCCCGGAAGAGACACGCGCCATCGAGGAGCGCTGCCTGTGCGCGCCGGTGCCGATCCTGGTCAATGACCGCGCACCCTTCGGTTACTCCACGCTGCGCACGCCTTCGATCTATGGGTACGAGCGCGTGATCTCGATCGACGAGGGGGACCTCTATGGCACCATCGGCATCATGGAGCGTAGCGGACACACTCCCTCCTTCAAGATCCTGACCTATGGCACCTGGATTCAAACGCTCCAACACAACCTGCTCGACGGGCACAGGCTGGGCGGCATCATCAACTTCGATGGCCTCAACAAGACGGCGGATCATGCGGCCATCGTGCGCGATGACAGGCTCGGCGAGCTCTGGATCAGGCTGCTTCCGTACGCGCGCCAGTTGCTGAGAGGGGATGTCAAGGCCGAGACGCATGACATCCGCACCATGGACAATACGCAGCTCTCCATCGCGAGCCTGCGCGACGTCTTGCGAGGTTGCCAAAAGATCCTCATCGCGCCGCTCACGGCGACCTTCTCCAATACGCTCGGGGAGCGCGCGATGCGCATCGGGAGCGCGCTCGACGCGACGATCCTCCGCGCGAACGCGCGCGACGTGGACGCGATCCGATACCTGGCGCCGCCTGACGCGATGCTCATCCAGCCCAACCTCGAAGACAGCGACGACCTGCGCTTCTACGAACAACCTCCTCTGCCCGAGCCTCCCAGACCCTGGGTCATCGGCGCGATCGAGGTCGAGGAGATGACGCAATGCGAGCTCGTCAAGGAGCTCATCTACGAGCAGAGCGCGCCCGCGCCCCATGATATCCTCCGCTCCTGGTGCGAGAAGCTCGGCGGGCACATCATCGACACGACCGACGCTCCCATCTCCAAGGGGACCTTCACCTCGGGCAAGGTCACCGATACCACGCGCTTTATCCTCGATCGCAACACCGCCGTCCTCGGGACCATCCGCGCCACCATCTTCACGCCGCGCCATATCATCACCAACAGTGATGAAATGCTCGTGCGCGTGATCTCCTCGGAGCGGCTTATCTGGGCGGGTCGCCTGCACTCGAGCTTCCCTGGCCACGTCCTCCAGATCGAGATCGACAACATCCTCCCAGGGCAAGTGCGCGACGCGCCAGGTTTCGAGGATGAAGAGTTTGGTCTGCTGCGCGCCATCTCCACAGAGATCGCTCGCCGGGCGCAGGCATCCTTCGAGAACGCGACGCGCAGAGCGCTCGAAGGGGTGCGTCAGGATGATGAGATCGTGGGCTCGGGGCTCGCTCAGATGATCCTGGCAGCCATCGCGCGCGACTCGATCCTGCGTCTGCGCTCACGCGCGCTCGATTCGGACGAGCGCCCAGGCATCGAGATCACGATGCTCGAGGATTACCCGCTGGACTTGACCCGATTGCCTGTGCTTCGCACGCTCGGCGGTGAGCCGCGTTCGGTGCGCCAGATCGTCGAGGGGATGTGCGAGCGCGGCGGGTTGGTCTATGGCGTCGTCGAGTCGGTCCCGGCAGACCTGGCTCACATCGACACGAGCGAGGTGCTCTCGATGTCGCTTGGCGAGGAGCGCTTGTTGATGATTTTGCTCGGGCCAAGCTCCTACGTTCGCCTCGACGCGCGCGATATCCTGGCAGAGCACGTCCCCTCGGGCGCGCTCCTGCGCGACATCGCCCTCGGGATCTTTGACGGCTACCTCGAACAAGATCCTCTGCTCGTCGAGGGCGCAAACCTCGGCGAAAAGACCACTCGCCCCACCATCATCCAACACCTGCTCACCCAGCTCACGGCGACTTGGTGCGATCCTTCTCCAGAAGAAGAAGAGCAGCGCCGTCAGGCGCTCCGACATTTACAATGGTACCTCGTGCACGCGCTCGCTTCGCCCCAACAACAGCCCACCTACGGGCTCGAAGAGCGCGCGCTCTTTATCGATATTCAGGGACGCCCCTGTAACTTTTTGGACATCCACCGCTTCGCCACAAAACACGAGGACAAGCTGTTTATGGGCGACGGGCGCGGCGTGGACGCGACCTTTTTGGGGAATCAGCGCCTGAGCGATACGCACATCGACGGGCTCGCGCTCAACCCGTTCGCGTTGCTGCTTTTGGACAAGCTCTTCTCGGTGCAACCCTCGTTTGACTTCGACCTGATCGGCAGCGAAGCAAAGGCGCGCATTGGCAAGGAAGAGGAGACGCTCTTTCTCTCCAGGGTCGAGATCGACACGCTCGGCCTGAAGGGAGAAGTCGGCATCCCGAAGCAACAGATCGATGACCCTTCCGTGCTCCTGCTCTCGAGAGACGCTCGCCACACCACCCCGCTGCGAGGCGTCGCGCGTCGGTTCGGGCTCGTCGGGATCATGCGCCACGTGAGCGATCGCGCCATCCCTTCACAGGATGCCCTCGAAAAGCTCCTCTACAACACCGCGCAGAGCGTCCTGCTCCAACTGCTCACCCAACTCCCCGAGATGGAGATTGGCGGCGCGGACTGGGAGCGCGCCCTCTGGGCGCTGTTCCACTTCTGCAACCAACACTGCCAGATGACGCTCCAGCCCGATGGGCGCGTGGTCTTCGACGTTCACAGCCCGCTCGCCGAGCGCATCCTGAACTTGCCGCTGTTCGACACCGCGAGCAACACGCCCACCTCGGGGATGCGCATCCTGGCCGAACTCTGCGCGAGCTACGACGCCGACCACCCCGAACGACCCCTGCGCACCAAAACCCCCATGTCCGACCAGCTCGCCGCCCCCCTTATCGCCTGGCTCGAACAAGCGTGTGATCCTCGACATATCGTTCGCTTGCCCGAACATCGCCATGGCAATGAGCGCGACCTGTCGCATATCTCGTTCATCGCGACCTCCGCGATCGAGCGAGGACATGACCCGACCCACGCGACCTTCGAGGCGAACCTGTATCACTGGCTCGAGGAGCTTCGCCCAGACCGCGTGCCCCTGCACGCGATCCGCGTCGTCGCAAAGGACAGAATCGAGCAACTGGAGCAGCTCGCGCCTTCGCTACGCGCGACCTGGAACCGACTCAATAAGAAATCCAACCCCTTCCACTACATCTCGGTCAGGCAGGACTTCAACGTCTTGCTCGTGGACCCCGAACACTGGCTCATCGAAAAAACCCTCTCGGAGTTTACGCATGACGCCGAATCCCTGGCCTGGGCATTGCTCGCTGCCTACGCCCAGATCAACGAGGTGCTCGAGCCCGTGACCAACAAACACGAGCTCGACTTCCAGGCCACGCTCATCAAAACACTCTCGCAAAACAAGCTCTCCGCGATCTCGTCGAGCGCCTTTAGTGAGCGGATCACAGCCCAGCGCCAACAGATCCAGGCTCGCGACTAAAAAAAGTCGCCGCGTGCGCGTTTTTTTCAGAAAAAACGCGCACCTTTTTCATGGGGGGTGAATCCTAATATCTGAGAGCGCAGAGGACCCCTCCGCTAGAAAGAGGCGCCAGAGGCCCGGTTCTCGAAACAACCAAATGAACGGGGCAAGTCGTGACCTCCACCCCATGGTGGGGAGAGAGGAAATGGCAGGTTGGATCGCAAAACCGGACCCCTCGAGGCTAACCTCGAGGGGTCTTCTGTTTTTTGGTTTTCGTCGATGTTTGCAGAAGCACTAAAGCTGCCGTTTAGAGGGCTTTTGGTGCGAGGTTGGCGCCGACGTGTAGAGAAGCGCTGATAGAAGTTGGCGTCGACGTGTAGAGGAGCCTTGGGCCGCGAAGTTGGCGCCGACGCATAGAGGAGCAGTGATAGTGGTTGGCGCCAACGCTAAAGGAGCTTTTGGTGTGAGGTTGGCGCCGACGCATGGAGGAGCTTTGGTAGCGAGGTTGGCGCCGACGCATAAAGGAGCAGTTATAGTGGTTGGCGCCGACGCATAGAGGAGCCCAGGGTTGGATGAAGGCGCCGATGCAATGCATCCTCTCTAGTTTTGACAAGCCCCCTCCCAGCCTCCCCAACTTCGCTGCGCGTGAAGATGCCACCCTCGCCGAGCATCCCTCGCGTTGAGACCAACGGCTCGACTGCTCTGCGTTTGTCTCCCAGTTGG
>JAYZVO010000071.1:0-8589 GCA_036155555.1 Myxococcota bacterium | reverse complement strand
CCCACGCTTACGCTCATGGACGCTGGCATGGGGGGCTGTGTGGCCTTTTGCGTGGGCTTTAAAGTCCTCGAAAAACACCGCGAAGCATAAGCGGGCGCGGCGTTTTTGACCTCCGCGCCCGCTTCTTTTTTATCCTCTGTGTTGAATACCTTCTCCCACACCCGAGTCTATCTCCATGTCCAGCTTCTCGGGGGACGCCTCGCTCGCTGACAACACGCAAGACCGCATATCATGCGCACCGGCCATATGTTCGTTGCGCTGTAGTGATAGGAGATATTCCGATGAACGCATACACCTCACGCTCGAAGAAGAACCTCGCTGGACGTCTCGCTGGCGCCATCCTCCTCTCCTTGATGATGCTCGTTAGCTTCGCTGGCAACGCCATGGCCCAGGGCCACCCACAGGATGTGTCCTTTAGTGACCTCCATATCGCCAGGCAGGGGCGTACGTTCGTCCTCGAGTACAGCATCTCCAAACAGGATTGGCGCGAGCTGCAACGCGTCGGCATCCAGCCACGCCTCAACATCTACGCTCCTGACGATCGCCGCCGAGGATACCAGTTCCGCTACTCGGTGCCGCTCGACAAGCGCCGCGGCGCGATCGAGTACGACCGTGACGTCCTGATGCTCCAGGGCGCAAAGACCGTCGAGATCGAACTCGTCGGCTACAACAAGACCTCGCGCATCCAACACATCAACTACGGGCGCACCACTGACAAGCGCCTCCGACTCGCGGTCGAGCGCGGCAACAACGGCCACGGTCACGGCCACGGAAATGGTCACCACGCCGGGGGTGTGCGTGCCCAGGTGATTCAAGCCTGCAAGGCGCAAACAAAGTACGACTCCGAGTTCAACAGCTGCTTGCAGCGTGGCCTCAAGATCGAGCCCTTGTTCGCGGCGGCGACCGTCAACGCTTGTGGGAAAGCGACGCGTTACTCTTCCGAGCTCAATAGCTGCCTGGACAAGGCGATGGGCCTTGCCGATTCGCCCGATGCCATCGTCAGCGCTTGTGATGCCGCCACCCAATACTCCTCGGAACTCAACGGCTGCATCCAGCGCTCCAAGAAGCTCTCGGTGGACCCCGCGAGGACCATCGCCGCCTGTGATGCGCAGACCAGGTACGGCTCCGAGCTCAACGCTTGCATCGACAAGGCGTCCGCATACAAGAGGCGTAGCCCCGCTGCTGTCGTCACCGCCTGCGGCGTCCACACGAAGTACGCCTCGGACCTGAACCGTTGCATCGAGAAGGCGCAGCCGATTCGTGGCAACCGCGCAGCCATCGTGAACGCTTGCGGCGAGTCCACGCGCTACGCCTCCGAGATGTTCAACTGCTTGGGAACGTCTGCTTCGGTCTCGGCGCCATCTCATCGCAGCAGCGGCCGCGTCGCCAGCCGTTGATTTCGCGAACCTGTTCATTGGCGCCGTAGCGGCGCGCGAAAAAGCCGCCGAGACATTTTGCTGACCGCTGGAGTTCGACTCCGACGGTCAGCAAAATGTCTCGGCGGCTTTTTCGCTCAGGCACCCACGCTCTATATGCGAGTGTCATGCGCTCGACGTCGCCCGAGCATACGCGCGATGACATCCTCGCTGTCCTGAACAAACACTCCTCCATTTGCCTCGAGGTACGCCTTGCTCTCGTGCCCGAAGTCTGTGTTGTCGAGGACCATGAGCTTCGAGGCTTGTTCGATATCGAAGAACTCGAGCGCGGAGAGGAGCTCGTCGAGATCATGCGGCGTGCTGTCCGAGAAATCACACAACACGTGGTCGCTCTCGGGGTGCTCGCGCAGATGTTGGAGCGCCGATGTGTTGCTCGTGCATCGCGCGATCTCGGTGATCCCAGCGAGTTCCAGCGCCTGACGTGAGAGCCTGGTGCCTTTCTCGAGGATCACGATCGAGCGCGACTCGGAGGAGGTCGATGTCACGGACGCTCTCGTCGCGATCGGGAGGCGCAGTTGAAAACGTGCGCCTGTGTTGGGGCGCTCTTCGAGCAGTTGGAGCGTCCCTCCATGGCGCTTCGAGACCTCGCGGGAGGTCGTCAACCCCATCCCTGTGCGCGTCTCTGGCCAGAGGGAAAAGAATGGAGAGAAGATCTTCTCGTCGAGCGTGGAGGCGACGCCTGGTCCTGTGTCTGTGATCAGGAGGTTGAAGATGTCCTGGTTTTTATAAGCCGTGAGCGTGATGCGATGATGTTTTGCCTCGTTGCAGTATCGGATCGCGTCGGATGCATTGCGCAGCAAGTGCTCGAACACGCCCGAGAGCGCCTGGCGCTCTCCAAACAAGGGGGGCAACCTCGGCTCGAGCCGCAGGTGAAGCGTGATCCCCTCGAGCTTTTTATCTCCCACCCCGATGAGCGCGTCCTGAATGAGCCTTGCTGGAGGGATCACCTCTTCGAGCGTCACGTCCGCGTAAGAGGAGAGCTCTCCCAGTGATGAGACGGCGTGGGTGAGCAACTCTTCGCTCTCCTGGAAGAAGGCGAGGATGCCCGAGAGGTCGGGGTCTTGCTCGTGATCGTGCTGTCCTCGCTTTGACTCGAGCTGTGATTTGATCGCTGATGAGGCGAGCTCGAGGGCGGAGAGATCCGAGAGCAGGTTGTTGTGCAGCCTCCTGTTGCGCGAGCGCACGCGATCGTTGCGGATCGCGAGGTCGAGCGTGTTCGCGTTCTTCTTCTCCTCGATCGCGTCGACGATGCATCGTTCGAGCTCGGTGGCGTCGAAGCGGTCCTTGACCATGAAGTTCTGCGCCCCCTTGTCGAGAGCATCTCGCGAGACGCTCTCATCTCCGGTGAGCACGATCACTGGCATCCAGGGATAGACCTGCGCGATGTGCTCGAGGAGCTCCGCGCCATTCCCATCGGGCAGGTGCCAGTCGAGCAGGATGCAGTCGAAAGGGCGCTCTCCCAACCTGGCGATGGCACCCTCGATGTCAGCGGCATGAGAGGAAGAGATTCGCTCGTATTCTTCCAGCAAGCGCTCGAGCGCTCGCCGGTCAATGCGGTTGTCTTCCACGAGTAAGATGTTCAGCGCATGTACCATCAGGAATCCTTCGCTTTCTCCTCCAGGAGGTTAAAGAGAGAGGACCGATCCTATCGGCTCTCGAACCGTAAGCTCGCGTCATCGAGGAATGAGGTAGTCGTGAACTCAAACCTTAGGGATGAGGTCATCGAAACTCAAACCGAACAGCCCATAATGTAGTTATTTCAGGAGGAGCTCGTACGACGTTCCAAATCACTCATGAACTCGTACACTTCCAGTGGTCTAACAGGTGATGTCACGCATCGCCGTTTCGAGGATGAAGAGTTCGCTCATCCCCCTGATGTAGCGCATGGAGTCAGCGCAGACATCCTGATAGAGTGCCTCGAATCGAATACGTGAGGGGTTTTCGAACGCCGAGAATCCCCTTCTTCTTGCTCTGCCCTCCTCCCCGAGAGGTCGCCCGTGCTTCGTCTGAAAGAGAGCCTCTGGATCGTCGCGCTCACCCTGTCCCTGACCATCGCCTGTTCTCGAGGTGATGGAGACAACAACAAGCCTGGCGCGGACATGTCCTCGACCCAGGACATGTCTTCGACGACCCCTGTCGAGGATATGAACGCCCCGAAGGATATGCCCGCCGACGCGAACATGACCCCCGAGGGGGACATGGGCGAGGTTGGCGAGGATATGACGCCTCCTGTCGACATGAAGCCGGAGCGTTGCGCCGAGGCCGCGCCGTGTAAGCAAGGCTACTTCTACAATGGCGACTGCGAGTGCAAGATCTCGTTCGATCGCGAGTGCGAGACCGACGCGGATTGTCGCGAGGGAGAGGTCTGCAAGCAGTTCGCGCGCGAGGGCTCGGACAAGATGGATCTTGTCTGCTGGCTCGACCCCGCGAGCCTCACGGTCGTCGCCTGTCCTGGCGGCCCAGGGTGCGCGAACAGTGATGGCGAGCTGCTCGCGGCGGCGCGCTCGATGGTGATCACGCCCGATGGGTTCGAGACGCCAAAGCCCGGCGGCCTCGACGAGGATGGCGTCACCATGAGCTTTAACCCGCCCGTGCGTAACGACAACCAGTGGAATGATTGCGGCTACGATGGGCTTTGTCCTGGCGACGAAGGGTACACCGCGCCTGATGAGGGTGAGGGGGATAAGGAACTCCAGGGGATGTTTATCGCGGGCTTCTCTTCGGGTCGCCCCGCGCAGTATTGCCCCGAGGAGCTTATCGGCTGTGACGGCCCCGAGTGCTGCGTCTCGAAGCTGGCGCACGATGATCTCAAGGTCCAGATCGCTGTGTTGCGAAAGGGCGAGGTCACGGTCGCTTTCGCCGTGATCGACACGATCGGCTACTTCCACACCTACATCGACGAGATCCGCGAGCGGGTCGAGCAAGAATCCGAGGTCGATCTCTTGATCATGTCCTCGACGCACAGCCACGAGGGGCCTGACACGGTCGGGCAGTGGGGGCCAGGAAACCCTGCGCCCATGCGCCCTGGCAGAGATCCTTACTTCATGAAGAAGATCCAGGATCAGACCGTCCTGGGGATCAAGGAGGCGGTCGCCTCGCTCGAGCCAGCCAAGGCCGAGGTCGCCGTCCTCGATACAGGGATCGATGGTCTGGCGATGAGTGATTCTCGCCCTCCCTACATCTTCGATGACAACGTCCCTGTCGTTTACCTCACGAACAAGGACACGGGGGCGCCGATCGCGACCATGCTCAGCGTCGCAAACCACGCCGAGGTCTTGTGGTCTGGCAACGTGTTCCTGACCGCGGATTACTTCCACTTCGCGCGCAAGTACATCCGCGAGGGGTTGCCATGGACCGAGGTCGGCGGCGACGTCGACCCGAAGCCAGCGCTCGAAGGGATGGGTGGCGTGACGGTGATGTTCGCTGGCGCCGTCGGTGGCTTGATCAACCCGGGCAGCGCGGACGCCAAGGATTACGCGGGGCGCGTGTTCGACTCGCATGGCTTCGCCAAGGCGGACGCCGTGGGCCAGAGGATCGCGATGCACGTGCTCGAGGCAAAGCGCGATGGCGTGCTCCAGCAGATCGAAGTGGATCAGCTCTCCTTTGCGACCAAGCGCTTCTTGACGCCGATCAGCAACCCGATCTTCTTGCTCGCGGGGTTCATCCTCGAGGTCTTCGAGCGCGACATCTATAACGCCACGAACATCTCCGGGACGAACTTCACGCCAACTCCTCCCATGGTCATGAGCCAGGTCGCCGTGGTTCGCCTCGGGCCGCTGACCTTCTTCACTGCGCCTGGGGAGCTGTTCCCCGAGTCGCTCGTGGGAGGTTATCCTGGGCGCACCAGCACGCAGAGTCCTGTGATCGGAGACATCGAGGGGACAAAGTCCACCATCACATGCGGTCCTGATGGCTTGCCCTTGCCAGAGAACAACGGGACGTACCCATGCATCGTGAAGTTTGGCCAGGAGAACCCTCCAGACTTCTCGAAGGCACCCGAGGGCCCCTATGGCTATGACCTCGTCCCTGGCGAGTATCCCTTCTTCATCGGCCTCGGGATGGACTTTTTGGGGTACATGGTGCCCGAGTATGACTACGAGCCTGACAACGCTCCTGGCTCGCACTACGAGGAGACCAATGGCGCGAGCGGCGAACTCATCGGGGATTGGCGCACCAACCTGCTCGAGGTGGTCGACGCGCTGGATTGATGTGCGTGGGTCAACGGATGCGTTGACCCGCCGAACCTCGTGAATAGCTTTTTTTTGTCGGTCGGCGAAGCGCACTCGCTCGTGGCGATGAGCGCGCCGACCTCACCCACAAACATGGAGGGGTTTCGTTTTAAACCCAGCCGCGCGCTGCGGCTGGAGCGCTACCCCTCTGTTCTGCTCGCGCATGGCGATGTCCGCGCTGCGCGAGGAAGTTCTCACGTCCCAAGCACTCGAGAAGAAGAGGTGTCGGATGAGGTTCGATAAGTTCACCATCAAATCGCGTGAGGCTCTGGCCGAGGCGCAGGACCGGGCCGAACGTTCCAACCACCCTGACGTCAAGCCATTGCACTTGCTCGCAGCCCTGCTCGAGCAAGAAGGCGGGATCGTCGTCCCCATCGTCACCAAGATGGGCGTGAACGGTCCCTCGCTCGCTGGAGATGTCGCCAACGCGCTCGGCAAGTTGCCGCGCGTTCATGGCGCACAGGTCTCCTTCTCCAATGATTTGCTCGAGGTCGCCCGAGGCGCCACGAGCGAAGCCGAAAAGCTCCAGGACGAGTACGTCTCCACGGAGCACTTCCTGCTCGCGCTCGCCGAGAGCAAGGCCATCGCAGGTCAGATCCTTCGCCGCGTGGGCGTGAACCGCGACGCGGTGATGGCTGCCATGAAAGAGGTTCGCGGCTCGCAACGCGTCACCGACATCGAGCCCGAAGGGAAGTACCAGGCGCTCGAGAAGTACACGCGCGATCTGACAAAGGAAGCGCACGCTGGAAAACTCGATCCTGTCATCGGACGCGATGAAGAGATCCGTCGCGCGCTGCAAGTCCTGAGCAGGCGTCGAAAGAACAACCCCGTCCTCATCGGTGATCCTGGCGTCGGCAAGACCGCCATCGTCGAGGGGATCGCGCAACGCATCGCCGCTGGTGATGTGCCCGAGAGCCTGAAGAATCGCCGCGTGATGATGCTCGATCTTGGCTCGCTCGTGGCAGGCGCGAAGTTTCGCGGTGAGTTCGAGGAGCGCCTGAAAGCAGTGCTTCAGGAGGTCGACGCGTCCGATGGGCAGATCATCATGTTCATCGACGAGCTTCACACGCTCGTCGGCGCGGGCGCTTCGGAAGGCGCCATGGATGCGTCGAATATGCTCAAGCCCGCGCTCGCGCGCGGTGAGTTGCGCTGCATCGGCGCCACCACGACCAACGAATACCGCAAGTACATCGAGAAGGACGCCGCCCTCGAGCGCCGCTTCCAGCCCGTGATGGTCGACGAGCCCTCGGTCGAGGACACGATCACGATCCTGCGCGGGTTGAAGGAGCGCTACGAGGTGCACCACGGGATTCGCATCGCGGACTCCGCGCTGGTGGCCGCGGCGATGCTCTCGGATCGCTACATCGCCGACCGCTTCTTGCCCGACAAGGCGATCGACCTCGTGGATGAAGCCGCCAGCGGCGTCAAAATGGAGCTCGAGAGCCTGCCCAAAGAGATCGATCGCATCGAGCGCAAGCTCACCTCGCTCGAGATGGAGCGCCAGGCCCTCAAGAAAGAGACCGATGAAGCGAGCAGAAAGAGGCTCGAACTGGTCGAGCAAGAACTCGCCGAGCAGCGCGAGCTCGCCAGCGCGATGAAGGCGCAATGGATGAGCGAGCGCGATCGCATCGGCGTCTTGCGCGAGGCAAAGGAACAGCTCGAGCAGTTGCGCATCGAGTACGACCAGGCAACGCGTCGCGGTGACCTCGAGCGCGCCAGTGAGATTCGCTTCAGCGAACTCCCTCGCGTCGAGCGCGAGGTCGCCGATCTTCAAGAGGAGCTCGAGCAGGATCACAACGAGTCGACCTTCCTCAACGAGGAGGTCGATGACGAGGCGATCGCCGCCATCGTCGCGCGTTGGACCGGGATTCCTGTCTCGAAGATGCTCGAGAGCGAGCAGCAAAAGCTGCTCGAACTCGAGGACAGGATGCACGAGCGCGTGGTCGGACAACACGACGCGCTCGAGGCGGTGGCTGACGCCGTGCGCCGCGCGCGCTCCGGTTTGCAGGACCCGAACCGCCCCATCGGCAGCTTCATCTTCCTCGGCCCCACGGGCGTTGGCAAAACCGAGACCGCCAAGGCGCTGGCGAAGTTGCTCTTTGATGACGAGCAGAACATGGTCCGCCTGGACATGTCCGAGTTCATGGAGAAGCACGCCGTTGCGCGACTGATCGGCGCTCCTCCTGGATACGTCGGCTACGAGGAGGGGGGCTACCTGACCGAGCATGTGCGCAGGCGCCCTTACACGGTGATTCTGCTCGACGAGATCGAGAAGGCACACCCGGACACCTTCAACGTCTTGCTCCAGGTCCTCGATGATGGGCGCCTGACCGACGGCAAGGGGCGCACGGTGGACTTCACCAACACCGTCATCATCATGACCTCGAACGTGGGCAGCCACCATATCCAGGAGCACGGGCACACCAGCCCGCAGCGCGCCGAGGAGCTGGTCGAGCAGGAGCTTCGCGCGAAGTTCCGACCCGAGTTCCTCAACCGCGTCGACGACATCATCATGTTCAAGTCGCTCACCCGCGACCAGATGGACAGGATCGTCGACATCCAGATGGGGAGCCTCGAGCGCCTGGTCACGCAACGCGGCATGAGCATCGAGCTTACCGACGCGGCCAGGACGCACCTGGCGGATCTCGGGTTTGACCCCGTCTATGGCGCGCGCCCGCTGAAGCGCGTGATCCAGAAGGAGGTCCAGAATGAGCTCGCCAAGTACCTGCTGCGCGGTGACTTCGGGCCGGGCGACGCCATCGTGGTCGATTACGACAGCGAAGACGGCGTGCTCACCTTTGGCGCCGAGATCTTTGTGGCAGCCGCCAACTGATCCTCACCCATGACCTGCCAGAGAGGCGGGGGGGGGGGTTGTTGGGGTGCGACGAGGGCACGGATATTGTTTAGGAAAGGACAAGGTTGTG